>CAIXFB010000270.1 GCA_903918595.1 uncultured Actinomycetes bacterium | reverse complement strand
GTTCATCTGACGATGCCGTGGCTGGCGTTCTTCCAGGCCGCCTCAGGCCGGGTGGATGTGAGTAGCCCGAAGTGGCGCGAATCGGTATCCATCGTGGGCCCTGCAGATCTGGTTGACAGCACTCTGGCGGCACTGAATAGCGTCCCGTAGGGGGTCGATTTGCTGCCGCCGCTGCCGACCGCGTACTCTTCACCTCGCCGAAGACCGCTGGTTTTCTCCGCCTCCCGGTGGAGAACGAAGGCTCCGAGAAATCGGGCGGCCCGCGTAGGTTGAACTGGAAGAGAATGTCAGGGCTTTCGTCCTGGTCCTCGCCCCGTGCGCCTGCGCCGGGGCGTTTGCTTTTTCAGGGCGCAGAAAGGAGTCCCATGGCACGGCCGAGCAAGGTGACGAGCGTCGCCGAGATCGCCGACCACTTCCGCAACTCCAACGCGGCAGTGCTCACCGAGTACCGCGGACTGACTGTGGCGCAGATGAAGAATCTTCGCCGCACCCTGGGTGAGAACGTCACCTACGCAGTCGTGAAGAACACACTGACCAAGATCGCCGCCAAGGATGCTGGCGTTGAGGGCATTGATGCCCTTCTCGTGGGCCCTAGCGCAATTGCATTCGTCCAGGGCGACGCCGTTGAGGCAGCCAAGGGCATTCGCAACTTCGCCAAGGAGAATCCCGCCCTGGTGATCAAGGGTGGCGTGATGGATGGGGCCTTGCTGTCGGCCGCTGACATCACCAAGCTCGCCGATCTCGAGTCGCGAGAGGTTCTCCTCTCCAAGCTCGCCGGCGCGATGAAGGCAAAGCAGTCTCAGGCTGCAGCGCTCTTCGCTGCCCCGCTGGCCAAGACCGCCCGTGCGCTGGGCGCTCTGCAGGCAAAGCTCGAGGCGGATCCGTCCGCTGCGGCTGCTGCCCCTGCAGCTCCAACACCCGAAGCCCCCTCGGAGCCCGTTGCCGAGGAAGTAGAGGACACAACCCCAGCCGAGGCACCCGCCGAAGCCGAGGCAACACCCACCACCGAAGCGGTCGCATCAGATGCGGACGCAGCGGAGACAACCGAGGGCTAAAGGCCCACCCGGCCCTCGGCCGGAACTACCTGAAAGGACGCCACCATGGCGAAGATGAGCAACGATCAGCTGCTCGACACATTCAAGGAGATGACCCTCCTTGAGCTGTCCGAGTTCGTGAAGGTCTTCGAAGAGACCTTCGACGTCACCGCTGCTGCCCCCGTGGCAATGGCAATGGCCGCACCAGCAGGCGGCGGCGGCGAAGCTGCAGCTGAGCAGGATGAGTTCGACGTCATCCTCGAAGCAGGCGGCGACAACAAGATCCCGGTCATCAAGGAGGTGCGCGCACTCACCAACCTCGGTCTCAAGGAGGCCAAGGATCTGGTCGAGGCAGCCCCCACGGCCGTGCTCGAGAAGGTCAACAAGGAAACCGCAGAAAAGGCCAAGGCTGCCCTCGAGGGTGCCGGCGCCACGGTGACCATGAAGTAGTTCGACACTTCAATCGAAGGGGCGGGTCCAATTGGACCTGCCCCTTCGTGCTGTTCTGGAGCTCCTGGGTATAGCCCCACACGTAAACCCACCGGGCGAAATCGCCATTTTCAGCCCTTGACCCCCGCGACTTTGGCGATTGGACCCGGGACACGGGCGAAATCGCCACGGGGGCAAATGTGGACATTAGGGGCAGGGGAGTCACGGCTTGATTACGAATTGGTCCACAAACCCTTGCGCCTGCTTGACGTAGGGACTTTTGCAGGTCACCATTTCCCCACACCTTGGTGTGCTGGGCCCATTCAACGAGGGCCCGGGTGATTGTGAGCTCGAGGCAGCTAGCTGTCGCACCTGGAGCCAGGTCACCCGGCCGATGATGAATGAAATCCCCACTCGGGTTAGACAGCGGCATGCCACTCGGCTATGCTGTCTCTTTGCGCTGCCCTCCTAAAACTTCCGCCCCGCTTGTAGTGCCTCGGCATTTGACAAGTTGGGTCAAACGGTCGTCGCCGGAATGCGGTGCTCATGCTCACGAATTCATGAATAGCATCGGAAAGGTACGGTCTTGGCCTCTTCTCGAAACGAAGCCGTCGTGTACACCCCCGGACTGCATCGGGCATCCTTCGCCAAGATTCGTGAGCCGCTCGCGGTTCCTAATCTCTTGGCACTCCAGACGGCCAGTTTTGACTGGTTGTTGGGCCGCGAGGAGTGGCAGCAGCGCGTTGCTGAAGCCATCGCATCGGGTAATACCGAGATCCCGCAGACATCTGGCCTGACCGAGATCTTCGAGGAGATCAGCCCGATCGAGGATTACTCCGGATCGATGTCGCTCTCCTTCCGCGATCACCGTTTCGAGCCGCCTAAGTACACCGTGGAGCAGTGCAAGGAGAAGGACTTCACCTACTCAGCACCGCTGTTCGTCACCGCCGAGTTCATGAACAACGAGACTGGCGAGATCAAGTCCCAGACCGTCTTCATGGGTGACTTCCCGCTGATGACCGATAAGGGCACCTTTGTCATCAACGGCACCGAGCGCGTCGTGGTCTCGCAACTCGTCCGCTCGCCGGGCGTGTACTTCGAGCGTTCGATCGATAAGGCCACCGACAAAGAGGTTTACGTCACCAAGATCATTCCGAGCCGTGGTGCATGGCTCGAGTTCGAGATCGACAAGAAGGATCTTGTCGCCGTTCGTGTTGACCGCAAGCGCAAGCAGCCGGTCACTGTGCTGTTGAAGGCGCTGGGCATGACCACCGAACAGATTCGCGAGCGTTTTGGCCAATACGAAACGTTCATGGCCACTCTTGAAAAAGACAACATCGAGTCGCAAGACGACGCACTGCTTGATATCTACCGCAAGTTGCGTCCAGGCGAACCGCCCACACTCGAGAACGCACGCAACCTGCTCGACAACTTCTACTTCAACCCCAAGCGTTATGACCTCGCGAAGGTTGGCCGTTACAAGCTCAACAAGAAGCTCGGTCTTGAGCTTCCGTTGGAGCAGAGCACCCTCACGCTCGAAGACGTTGTTCAGACGATCGAGTACTTGGTGCGCTTGCACGCCGGCGAGACGATGATTGAAGGCCCGCGCGGTGAAGTCACATGCGAGACCGACGACATCGATCACTTCGGTAACCGTCGTCTGCGCACGGTTGGTGAGTTGATTCAAAACCAGATCCGCACGGGTTTGTCGCGCATGGAGCGGGTGGTGCGCGAGCGCATGACCACGCAAGATGTCGAGGCGATCACGCCGCAGACTCTCATCAACATCCGACCGGTTGTTGCATCGATCAAGGAGTTCTTCGGAACTTCTCAGCTCTCGCAGTTCATGGATCAGACCAACCCACTCGCTGGCCTGACCCACAAGCGTCGTCTCTCCGCGCTGGGCCCAGGTGGTCTTTCTCGTGAGCGCGCAGGCTTCGAAGTTCGCGACGTTCACCCGTCGCACTACGGTCGCATGTGCCCCATCGAAACTCCAGAAGGCCCGAACATCGGCCTGATCGGATCGTTGGCAACCTACGGCCGGATCAACGCGTTCGGTTTTGTCGAGACCCCGTACCGCAAGGTCATCAAGGGCAAGGTCAGCGACGCAGTCGACTACCTGACAGCTGATGAAGAAGACCTGCACGTGATCGCACAGGCGAACACTCCGATCGCTGACAATGGCGATTTCTTGGAGCCGCGCGTGCTCGTCCGTCGCAAGGGCGGCGAGGTCGATTACATCCTGGCCAACGACGTTGACTACATGGACGTTTCACCGCGCCAGTTGTGGTCAGTTGCTACCGCGATGATTCCGTTCCTCGAGCACGACGACGCCAACCGCGCGCTGATGGGCTCGAACATGCAGCGTCAGGCTGTTCCGTTGCTCCGCGCTGAGGCACCTCTCGTTGGTACCGGCATGGAGTTCCGCGCGGCATACGACGCAGGCGATGTCTTGATCGCGTCAAAGCCAGGTGCTGTCACTGAGGTATCAGCCGACACCATCGACGTTGCCAACGATGACGGCTCCTACTCCACCTACAAGGTCGAGAAGTTCCGTCGTTCGAACCAGGGCACCTGCTTCAACCAGCGCCCGATCGTTTCTAACGGTCAGCGCATTGAAGCCGGGCAGATCATCGCCGACGGTCCCTCGACCGATCAGGGCGAAATGGCGCTGGGCAAGAACCTGCTTGTTGCCTTCATGTCATGGGAGGGCCACAACTACGAAGACGCGATCGTGCTTTCGCAGCGACTCGTTCAAGACGATGTGCTGTCCTCGATTCACATCGAAGAGCACGAAATCGATGCCCGCGACACCAAGCTCGGCCCGGAGGAAATCACTCGGGACATTCCGAACGTGTCCGATGAAGTGCTCGCTGATCTTGACGAGCGCGGCATCATCCGCATCGGCGCTGACGTCGTTCCTGGCGACGTACTTGTTGGCAAGGTCACACCCAAGGGCGAGACCGAGCTCACTCCGGAAGAGCGTTTGTTGCGCGCAATCTTCGGTGAGAAGGCGCGCGAAGTGCGCGACACCTCGCTCAAGGTTCCCCATGGTGAGTCCGGCAAGGTCATCGCCGTTCGCGTCTTTGACTCGGAGGAAGGCGACGAACTTCCCCCCGGCGTCAATCAACTCGTGCGTGTGTACATCGCTCAGAAGCGCAAGATCACTGAGGGCGACAAGCTCGCTGGCCGACACGGAAACAAGGGTGTTATTGCCCGGATCCTCCCCGTTGAAGACATGCCCTTCCTCGAAGACGGCACCCCCGTCGACGTGGTGCTCAACCCGCTCGGCGTTCCTGGCCGGATGAACATTGGTCAGATCCTC
>CAIXFB010000269.1 GCA_903918595.1 uncultured Actinomycetes bacterium | reverse complement strand
CCGGTGAAGAAGGCTGCTCCGGTGAAGAAGGCTGCTCCGGTGAAGAAGGCTGCTCCGGTGAAGAAGGCTGCTCCGGTGAAGAAGGCTGCTCCGGTGAAGAAGGCTGCTCCGGTGAAGAAGGCTGCTCCGGTCAAGAAGGCTGCTCCGGTCAAGAAGGCTGTTCCGGTCAAGAAGGCTGCTCCGGTGAAGAAGGCTGCTCCGGTGAAGAAGGCTGCTCCGGCGAAGCCCGTTGTTCCGATCAAGAATGCGCTGACCAAGAAAAAGAAGCCGCTCGTGGTCCGCGAGGACGAAAGCCCCTGGACCAAGACTGAATTAACTCAGATGCGCAAGGCATTGGAGGAAGAGAAAGTCCGTCTGCTTGAAGAGATAGCAGTGAGTGAAGCAGGTCTCGAGGATTTGATCCGCGATTCGGGCGATGGCGCAGGCGATGACCAAGCTGATGCGGGCAGCAAGACATTTGAGCGCGAGCATGAAATGTCACTGGCAAACAACTCCCGAGCCATGCTCTTGCAGGTGGAACACGCCATCGGCCGCATAGGTGATGGAACCTACGGCGAATGTGAAGTATGCAGAAAGCCAATCGGCAAGTATCGGCTCCAAGCCTTTCCTCGGGCGACACAGTGCATGAGTTGTAAGCAGGCCGAAGAGCGCCTGATGTAGTTGTCCGTGGCAGGAGCTCAGGTCCCCTGCGCGTACAGTGAGTGCGTGAGCGACGAAGAAGGTCAGGCACCGGCGCCCAGTCGACTCCTGTGGCTGGTCTTCGTTGTGGCTGCTGTAGTCGTGCTACTCGACCAACTCACCAAACACTGGGCTGCGACCTCGATCCGGGAACGAATCGAGTCTGGCGAGGGCGCCATTGAGATCGTCGGAAGCCTGCTCAAGTTCACATATGCGGAGAACACCGGGGCCGCTTTCAGTATTGGCACAGGTTTCACCTGGATCTTCACGTCCGTGGCGATAGTTGTCGTGATTGTGATTATTCGAACGGCTTCTCGCCTGACCAACCCAGCATGGGCAATCGCGCTTGGTGGGCTACTTGGTGGGTCCTTGGGCAACCTCATCGATCGGATGACACGTGACCCTGGTCCTTTTCGCGGCTATGTCGTTGATTTCATTCAAGTTCCGAATTTTCCCATCTTCAACGTGGCTGACATGGCGATCGTCGGATCATCAATCTTGATGGTGGTGCTCTCGGTTCGTGGCGTCGAATTCAGCAAATCCAGCCAGAAAGTATCCGCATGACAGTGCGATCCATGCAGGTGCCAGAGGGTCTGGCAGGTGAACGAATTGACGTCGCCCTGACCAGACTCCTCGGGGTTTCGAGATCCCGTGCGGTGCTGATCATCGATGCGGGCGCCGTAGCAGTGAATGGCAAGGCGGCCATCAAGTCCGACCGTGTCGATGAAAACGCATGGCTCGAAGTCGACATGGATGCTGTCGATGATCGGCCAGCGACTGAAATTGTGGCGATCGAGATTCCTGGGATGAATGTCCTGTACGACGATGCTGATGTTGTCGTGGTGGACAAACCAGTAGGCGTAGCTGCCCACCCAAGCCCCGGCTGGACCGGCCCCACCGTTTTGGGTGGACTGGCAGCTGCGGGCTACCGCATATCGACATCTGGGGCTGCTGAACGGCAAGGGATCGTGCACCGACTTGATGTGGGAACTTCAGGTGCTATGGCGGTCGCGAAGAGCGAGATCGCCTACACGTCCTTGAAGCATCAGTTCAAGGAGCGCACGGTTGAGAAGGAGTATCACGCGGTTGTGCAGGGGCAACTGGATCCGCTTCGCGGCACAGTGGATGCACCCATTGATCGGCACCCCACGGCAGAGTACAAGTGGGCGGTGGTTGCTGGCGGTCGGCCGAGTGTCACGCACTATGAGACTCAGGAAGCCTGGCCACATGCTTCGTTGGTTCAGGTTCACTTGGAGACCGGCCGTACTCACCAAATTCGGGTACACATGGCAGCGATGAAGCATCCCTGTGTCGGAGACATCACATATGGGGCTGATCCTGTCCTTTCTGCCCGGCTGGGACTCAAGAGGCAGTGGTTGCATGCGGTGCAGCTGGGATTCGATCACCCGGTGTCAGGGGAGCGGGTCACCGTACGGAGCGCTTACCCCGATGATCTGGCGTTTGCTCTGGAGCGTCTGCGCGACCAGCAACCGTCAAAAAGTTAGGGTAGGAAGATGCCTTCGGAGGATTCGTTCGTACACCTCCATGTGCACACCGAGTACTCGATGCTCGACGGAGCCGCGCGGTTAAACGACCTCTTTACAGAGGCAAAACGCCTAGAAATGCCGGCAGTTGCCATGACCGACCACGGCAACCTCTTTGGCGCCTACGATTTTTACAAGACCGCGAAAGCACACGGGATCAAACCCATTATTGGGATTGAAGGATATTTCGCACCCCAGGGCAGGTTTGAGCGCAAGCCGTTTGATTTCGGTGGCGGGTTCGATGAAGGCACCCCGGAAGACCCCGGTGCTGGCCGCGGCAAACATAGCTACACCCACATGACCTTGTGGGCAGAGAATTCGCCCGGGATGCATAATCTTTTCCGCCTCTCATCACTTGCCAGTTTGGAAGGGATGTATCACAAACCTCGTTTCGATCGCGATCTGCTCCAGACCTATGGCAAAGGCATCATCGGCACCACAGGGTGCCCCAGTGGTGAAGTCAATCGCTGGTTGCAGGCGGGGCAGTATGACAAAGCCCGGGCTGCGGCAGCAGATATGCGCGACATTCTCGGCGCCGAGAACTATTTCTGTGAGGTCATGGATCACGGTCTTGCCATCGAAAGACGTTTTCGCGAAGACCTCATCAAAATCGCACGCGATCTGAAGCTTCCACTCGTCGCAACAAATGATTTGCACTATGTGCACGCGGGTGATGCCGAGATGCATGAAGCGTTGCTGTGTATAGGCACTCGAACCACGATGGATGACCCCAAGCGTTTCCGATTCGATGCCCGCGATTTCTATGTGAAATCTTCGGCTGAAATGCGTTCGGTGTGGTCCGAGTTCCCCGAGGCCTGCGATAACACCCTGCTCATCGCCGAGCGTTGCGAAGTGTCATTCAACGAAGGTGCCAACCTCATGCCCGCTTTCGATGTGCCTGAGGGTGAGTCGGAAGAGTCGTGGTTGGTCAAAGAGGTCGAGCGAGGGCTCTTGCGTCGGTACAAGGGTTCGGTCCCGGAAAACGTCCGCAAGCAGGCCGAGTATGAGATCGGCGTCGTTATCCAAATGGGTTTCCCCGGCTACTTTCTGGTGGTCGCAGACCTTTGCCGCCATGCAAAGGAAAGCGGAATCCGTGTGGGACCAGGTCGCGGGTCAGCCGCAGGGGCGATGATCGCTTACGCGTTGGGCATCACTGATTTAGATCCCATTGAACACGGTTTACTTTTCGAGCGATTCTTGAACCCCGAAAGAATCTCGATGCCTGATATCGATATCGACTTTGATGAACGCCGTCGCGGGGACATGATTCGCTACGCCACAGAAAAATACGGCGAGGAGCGGGTCGCGCAAATCGTCACATACGGTTCAATCAAAGCGAAGGCTGCGATTAAGGACAGTGCCCGAGTATTGGGTTTTCCATACGCTCTCGGAGACAAAATCACCAAGGCCATGCCACCTGCGGTGATGGGCAAGGACCTTTCACTGGCGGGGGTTTTTGATCCGAGTGAGTCTCGATACGGTGAGGCAGCGGAATTTCGTGCACTGTATGAAACCGACCCAGAGGTCAAGAAAGTTGTCGACACAGCTAAAGCATTAGAGGGATTGAAACGTCAACCCGGCGTGCATGCAGCTGGTGTGATCCTCTGTCGTGAACCACTCCTTGATGTAGTTCCCTTATGGCGACGTGAACTTGACGGTGCGGTCATCACCCAATTCGACATGGGTGTGTGTGAATCACTCGGTCTGCTCAAGATGGATTTCCTGGGACTGCGCAACCTGTCTGTGTTGGATGACTGCCTTCATAACATCGAGGTGAATGGCGATTCCCGAATCGTCCTGGAAGATCTCACCCTGGATGACCCGATCACCTATGAATTGCTATCTCGCGGTGACACCTTGGGGGTATTCCAACTCGATGGTGGCCCTATGCGCGCGCTGCTCCGCTCAATGCAGCCCGACAATTTCGAGGACATCTCCGCGGTGCTCGCGTTGTATCGACCTGGACCCATGGGTGCGAACGCGCACAACGATTACGCAGATCGAAAGAACGGGCGAAAGCCAGTTGTGCCCATCCACCCAGAACTAGAAGAGCCGCTGTCGGAAATTCTCGGTGATACCTACGGTCTGATCGTCTATCAGGAACAGGTCATGGCTATCGCCCAGCAACTGGCGGGATATTCCCTAGGCAAGGCGGATCTACTGCGCCGGGCCATGGGCAAGAAGAAGAAATCGATTTTGGATGCCGAATTTGTGCCATTCCGAGATGGAATGCGTGAGCGCGGATACTCAGATGGCGCAATTAGCACCCTGTGGGAAATTCTCGTGCCCTTCTCTGACTATGCGTTCAATAAGGCGCATACAGCTGGCTACGGGTTGGTGTCCTACTGGACTGCCTTCCTGAAAGCTAATTTCCCGGCTGAATACATGGCGGCACTGCTCACCAGTGTGAAAGATGACAAAGACAAGTCGGCTATCTATCTCAACGAGTGCCGAAGGATGGGCATCAAGGTGCTTCCCCCCGATGTGAATGACTCAGACTTCGATTTCACGCCGCGCGGCACTGACATTCGATTCGGACTCTCAGCAATTCGCAACGTGGGTGGCAACGTTGTCGATTCCATTTTGGCAACCCGCAAAAGTGTTGGTCGGTTCGCTGATTTCCACGATTTTATTGCAAAAGTTGAACCGTCAGTGTGTAACAAGCGGGTAGTTGAGTCGCTCATCAAAGCGGGTGCTTTCGACTCTTTGGGCCACACGAGAAAAGGCCTGACGCTTATTCATGAATCTGTTCTCGATAATGCCATCGACATTAAGCGCGCAGAAGCAATTGGGCAGTTCGACCTCTTTGGTGGACTGGGTGCTGATGAGGAGACCTCGCTTGTAGAACGGCCAATTGTTCCGGTCGGCGAATGGGAAAAGAGCGTTTTACTGGCACATGAGCGAGACATGCTTGGTCTATACGTTTCTGATCATCCCCTGCAGGGACTCGAAGGTTTGCTCGCGCAGCTTTCTGACCGGAGCATTGCGTCCCTTCTGATGGACGATCGACTCGACACTGCAGTGGTTACCCTCGGTGGCTTGGTGACGTCGGTCCAACGCAAGACGACCAAGAAAGGATCTGCCTGGGCCATCGTCACTCTTGAAGATCTTGAAGGATCCGTTGACATCATGGTCTTCCCGCAGACGTATACCCAGGTCAGCACGATGCTCGTCGACGACACGGTCATCATCGTCAAGGCGCGCGCGGAACGATCCGATGACGAAGGTGTCCGGGTTATCGCGCTGGAAGTGAGTGCACCAGACACCTCTGAAGCGATCTCTGGTCCTGTGCGATTGAGCATGGCTGCTGCTCGGTGTATCCCCCCATTGGTCGAACGGCTCAAGGAAGTTTTGGCAGCACATCCAGGTACCACCGAAGTTCATTTGCACCTTACGGGGGGAGCGAACACCACCGTTCTCCGTCTTGACGATGGTCTCCGAGTAACCCCCTCCCCATCTCTGTATGGTGATCTCAAAGCACTTTTAGGCCCTTCATGCCTGAGTTGATCCTTGCTCCGGTGCTGGTGAATTCATGACTGTGAAAAAACGCGCCAGTGCGGTCATCGGCGCCGGCATCATCATGGGCGCGCTGGTAGGTGCAGCCCTAGGCGTTTTGTGGTGGCAATTGGCCCCCAGAGTGCCGGTTGTAGTGAACGGGAGCGATGTACGCCCCGACGGTTTTCAGCCAGAGGGCTTTTTTGCAGCAGACGTTGCATTCATGGTGCTTGCCTTGGTTGCCGGGATCATCGTCACGGTTGGCCTCGCCAGAATGCGCCGTGAAGACTTGCTTGGAGTCTTGGCTGCAGCACTTATCTCCGGAGCGATTGGCACTTCCGTCATGTGGTTCGTAGGAACTCGACTCGGTTCAGTTGACGTTGAGGGCCTGGTGGGCACAACCGAGGCAGAAATCGTGGTCGATGGCCCGCTATCGGTTTCACTGCCCGCGGCATTTGTCGTGTGGCCCTTGGTTGCTGCGATCATCGTTACGTTGTTGGCGCTGGGGGACTGGCTTGCCCAACGGCGATCTGCGCGACTGTCCCACTCGTAGCCTTCAGGAGATCCTCAGGGATTAAGCCCACATCAAATCCTCTGGCTCCACCAGAAACGTAGACATGTTCGAGGCCGAGCACACTGCTATCAACCACAGTAGGCAGTTGTGAGCGCTGTCCGATCGGGCTAATGCCGCCCAGGACGTATCCGGTTACGCGTTGGGCAACATCAGCCGGTGCCATTTCTGCATGTTTGCCACCGACTGCCTTCGCGATCATTTTCATGCTGAGGCTGCAATCGACGGGCAGAACGGCAACGTGTGGCTGTGCATCGACCATGACTATGAGTGTTTTGAAGACTTCGGAGGTTTTCAAGCCGAGTGCGTCGGCGGCTTCAATCCCGTAGCTGGTAGATGCGGGATTGTGCTCGTAGTTGTGCATCGTGAAGGCAATGCCTGCGTCCAATAACGCCAGGGTTGCTGGCGTTCCTTTCCCGCGTGGAGCTTTATTCTTCGCCATCGAAGTGTTGGTTATTCAGATTCAGTTCATTGATGGTGAATGGAGATGTGGGTCGACCGCCGGCACCATTGAAAGAGCCTCGATCAACGCTGTTTCAGAACGGAGCAAAGTGCGGGCGCGCCTGAGTCGTTCCGCGGTGTCTGGGGCGCCGAGCAACCACTGCCGTTGATCCATGGGCAGCACCATGGCTGCAGTGATGAGAAAACTGAGAATGGTGGCATCGCTTGGTGTTTCGTCAAGATCGCTCACTTCATCGTGAAGGCGGCCCGCTAACGCAGACCGATAGAGCAGGAATTCGCGGGCAAGGATTGGGGCAAGATCTTCACTCCCCTCATCGACTTCTCCAATGAAGTCCACTTCGGCCCGTAGCAGGGGTGCCGAATCATCAACTGCGAGCAGATGGAATCTGCGATTGCCTGTCGTGACCAGATCGAATCTCCCATCCGGTAACTCGTCACACTCCCGGATCGCGGCGGAGACACCTATCGGATAGAAAGCCTCACGTCCGTGGCTCTCGAAGGTTCGACCCTCTCGGACAGCCACAATCCCAAATTCGCGTTGATCCTCGTCCTCGATGGCAAGTAGCTCATTGACCATGAGGCGATAGCGCGGCTCGAAAATATGGAGGGGGACAACCAGCCCGGGCACGAGCACAATATTGATGGGAAACAGCGGCAGAGTGGTTGTCACAAGATGGAGCGTAAACTCCTGCACATGATCAGGCGCGTGGACCTTCGAGATACCAACGTTGACGCTCGCTCAGTGGTGCCCCGCGCCGCCATGGATGTTGCTGACGCGACGGCCAAAATCCGTCCGATTTTGAGCGATGTCAAGCAGCGCGGCGCCGAGGCTGTACTCGAGTGGAGTGAAAAACTCGACAAGGTCCGTCCACCAGCGCTTCGGGTGCCTTTCGAGCAGTTACGGGAGGCAGAACAGGGGCTTGAACCCGATGTTCGGGCCGCCCTCCTGGAATCCATCGCACGCGCCCGGAAGGTTCACCTGGATCAACGCCGAACCGACATCACCACCGTGGTGGTACCGGGTGGATCGGTGACTGAGCGTTGGATACCCGTGGATCGGGTCGGTTTATATGTGCCCGGCGGCCGTGCCGTTTACCCAAGTAGCGTGATCATGAACGTGGTCCCTGCTCAGGTGGCTGGGGTCGCATCGCTGGCCGTCGTCTCGCCGCCCCAACCTGATTTCGGTGGCTGGCCGCATCCCACAATCTTGGCAGCCTGTTCGCTGCTCGGGGTTGAAGAGGTTTATGCGGTGGGCGGGGCGCAGGCAATTGCAATGTTGGCGTACGGAGTCGATCTGCCCGATGGAACACGGTGCGAACCGGTTGACCTTGTCACTGGCCCAGGAAACATCTATGTCACCGCTGCTAAGCGGGAACTGCAAGGAGTTATTGGGATCGACTCGGAGGCTGGCCCTACTGAGGTGGCGATTCTTGCCGACGACTCAGCTGATGCACGCCACGTTGCTGCTGACCTGATCAGTCAAGCGGAGCACGACGTGATTGCGGCGGCCGTTTTGGTAACGACAAGTGTGGAGCTGGCTGATGCGGTCGAGGCTGAGGTCACCGCGCAGGTGGCCCTCACCAAACACAGTGCCCGGATCACCGAAGCGCTCAGCGGTGCGCAAAGTGCCATCGTTGTGGTGGATGATCTTGAAACAGGGATTCGGGTAATCGACGCCTACGCGGCTGAACACCTTGAAATCCACACCCGAAATGCCCGCGAAGTGGCCATGCGGATCAGACACGCGGGTGCGATCTTTGTCGGTACATGGTCCCCAGTTTCTTTGGGTGATTACTGCGCCGGCTCCAATCACGTTCTTCCGACGATGGGGTCCGCACGTAATTCATCGGGCCTTTCGGTGCAATCCTTCCTGCGCGGTGTGCATGTTATTGATTACAACGAGCAAGCGCTTGCTGATGTTGCGAACCATGTATTGGCTCTGTCACACGCCGAGGATTTACCAGCACATGGCCAGGCGATATCCATTCGTTTTGATGGTGGCCCAGCAATCGAACGTACACAATGAGTACCGAGTTTGTTCCGCCAGTGCGCGCGGACCTCGTGGGAATTTCCGCATATGGTGCACCGCAACTCGATGTGGCCGCCAGACTAAATGTCAACGAGAATCCGTTTCCGCTGCCAGATTCCGTTGTCAATGCAATAGCTGAAGCAGTGCGTAGTGCAGCGCAGGAACTCAATCGTTACCCGGAACGTGATGCGGTGGAACTCCGTGCAGCACTTGCTGAATTCATTGTCAAAGATTGTGGTGTTGAGCTCCCCGTTGATCAGGTGTGGGCGGCGAACGGCTCCAATGAGGTGATGCATCAGATCTTTTTGGCATTCGGCGGCCCGGGTCGACGCGCCCTGACGTTTGAACCCACGTATTCGATGTACCCGGAATATGCCCGAGACACATTTACAGACTTCCGGGTGCTTCCTCGGTTGCCAGATTTCACCGTTGACGTCAAGCGCGCGGTCGACGCGATCGCTGATCTGCGTCCATCGATAGTCATCTTGACCTCACCAAATAATCCGACCGGGACCAGCCAAGACCTCTTGGATACTCGGGTAATTGCGCAGGCGGCCCTCACCCACGGCGCAATGGTCGTCGTGGATGAGGCGTATGCCGAGTTCCGGAGAGACGGTGTGCCGAGCGCTTGTGAGCTGCTTGATGAGTTCCCGAATCTCATCATTACGCGAACAATGAGCAAGGCATTCGGATTGGCAGGTGCCCGCCTTGGCTACGCGCTCGTCGCTGATCCGCGGGTGGTTGATGTGCTGAAGGTAGTGCGTTTGCCGTACCACCTTTCGGCTATAACCCAGGCGGTAGCCATGGCTGCGCTCTCCAATTCGGAATTGCTCACCGCCCAAGTCCACCTCATTCGATCGGAGCGGGATGCTCTCGCTCAATGGTTAGCGGCCCAAGGATTCGATGTTGCCCAGAGCGATGCCAATTTCATTCTTTTCGGCACATTTGTAGATCGCCATGCGGTGTGGCAGCGCCTGTTGGAAAACGGGGTGCTCGTCCGCGAAACCGGGCCGCCCCAATGGCTTCGGGTGAGCGTGGGAACTCCTGAGGAGAACGCTATGTTTAGGGACGCACTTCTTCGAGCGAAAGAGGACCAATGAGTCGTACCGCGCGCATTGAGCGCAATACCAAGGAGAGCGAAGTCCTCGTAGAGCTCGAGTTGGATGGCACCGGAGCGAGCAGCATCGAAACGGGTGTCCCCTTCTTTGACCACATGCTGGCCCAACTCGCCAAGCACGGGGGACTCGATCTGACGGTGCGTACCAAGGGCGACCTTGAAGTTGACGCGCACCACACCGTCGAAGACACTTCACTCGCTGTTGGCCAAGCACTCAACGCGGCACTCGGTGATCGGGCTGGGCTCCGCCGTTACGGCGACGCACTGGTGCCCTTGGACGAATGCCTTGTGCAGTCAGCGATCGACCTCTCCGGCCGGCCCTACCTCGTCCATGAAGAACCAGACCTGGTCGAGCTCATTGGCTCATTCGATACCACGTTGACCAGACACATTTGGGAGTCCATCGTGGCGACATCTCAGATAACCCTTCATGTGCGAGTCTTGTCGGGTCGCAATGCTCATCACGTGGTCGAAGCTCAGTTCAAATCTGTTGCACGCTCCCTTCGCGAGGCTATTTCCTTTGATCCGCGGGTCGTGGGAGTTCCCTCGACTAAGGGCACTTTGACCGCGTCGTGACTTCGTCGCCATTGATCGCGGTACTTGACTACGGCTCGGGGAATATGCGTTCTGCGCAACGGGCGTTGATGAGGGCGGGAGCAGAAGTGGTCGTCACTTCTGACCCTGATATCTGCAGTGAAGCTGCAGGTCTGGTTGTTCCTGGAGTTGGTGCATTCGCTGCCTGTATGTCTGGAATTCGAAGCATCAATGGTGACCTCATCGTTGACCGGCGCCTCGCTGGTGGCCGACCAGTTCTGGGGATTTGCGTGGGCATGCAGGTGATGTTCTCGCAAGGTGTCGAACATGGCGAAGACGTTGCCGGTTTGGACCAGTGGCCAGGGGTGGTTCAGCGACTCGATGCGCCGGTTTTGCCACATATGGGCTGGAACACAGTCGACGCGCCGCCGAACTCGATTCTGTTTGAAGGAGTCGAGCAGGAGAGCTTCTATTTCGTACATTCCTATGGGGTGACTTCGTGGGATTTGTCTGAGGGAGACCCGAATCGAACGCCGCCGTCGGTGACCTGGACCGAGTACGGGCAGCGATTCGTCTCGGCGGTTGAAAATGGTGCGCTGATGGCCACGCAGTTCCATCCGGAAAAATCAGGTGATGCGGGAGCACAGTTGTTGCGCAACTGGATCTCATGGCTGAGTGAGTAGGGTATGAGACGTGAAAAAGCCCACTTTTGACCTTTTGCCCGCTGTCGACGTTGCTGACGGCCAGGCCGTTCGCCTAGTTCAGGGCAAGGCAGGAACAGAAACCACGTATGGCTCTCCAATTGATGCTGCCCTTTCGTGGGTTGAGCAGGGCGCTGAGTGGATTCACCTGGTAGATCTTGACGCTGCCTTTGGCCGCGGTTCCAATGCCGAACTGATTGCTCAGGTGGTGCACAGGGTTCGCGGTGAAGTGAAGGTGGAGTTATCCGGTGGCATTCGAAATGACGAGTCGCTGCGGGCTGCGCTTGCCACCGGTTGCACTCGCGTGAACCTCGGGACCGCCGCATTGGAGGATCCGGATTGGACTGAGCGTGTCATCGGCGAATTCGGAGATCGAATTGCAGTGGGGCTTGATGTTCGTGGCTCCACGCTCTCAGCGCGAGGCTGGACCGAAGACGGTGGTGATTTGTGGGAGACCATTGGCCGCTTGGATGTAGCGGGTTGCGCTCGCTATGTGGTCACTGATGTTGCGAAAGATGGAACTATGCACGGCCCGAATTTTCATCTACTCAAAGATGTGTGTCACGTCACCTCAAAGCCGGTGGTCGCATCAGGTGGCATCGCGCGATTAGAAGATCTGCACAAGTTGGTTGACATGATGGACATCGGTATCGAGGGAGCAATCGTCGGTCGCGCTTTGTACGATGGCGCCTTCTCACTTGCAGAAGCGATCGCTTCCATCGAGCCCCGTTTTGATCCATACGAATGGGGCCCTGCGCGCCCGTGAGCCTTTCGGTTCGTGTGATTCCTTGCCTCGACGTCGATGCCGGTCGAGTAGTCAAAGGTGTGAATTTCGAGAACCTTCGAGATGCTGGGGATCCAGTCGAGCTCGCAGCTGCCTATGACCTAGCAGGTGCCGACGAACTTGTGTTCCTAGACATCACAGCATCAAGTGGTGATAGGTCGACCATGTTCGATGTGGTGCGGCGCACGGCTGAATCGGTGTTCATTCCGCTCACCGTTGGCGGTGGGGTCAGGCACGTCGACGATTTTGATCGGTTACTCCGTGAAGGTGCTGACAAAGTCAGCGTCAACACAGCGGCGATCAACGATCCAGAATTGCTGGATCGAGCCGCCCGCAGATTCGGTGCACAGTGTGTGGTGCTTTCCGTTGATGCCCGCCGCTGTCCAGATGGCGTCACCACTCCGAGTGGATTTGAGGTCACCACGCACGGCGGTCGTACGAGTACCCGAATTGATGCCCTTGAGTGGGCCCGGGAAGGAGCAGATCGAGGTGCGGGGGAGATTCTTCTCAATTCGATGGACGCAGATGGCACCAATGATGGTTTCGACCTTGAGCTGATCTCCCTTGTTCGTGCCGCGGTGCAGGTTCCGATCATTGCGAGCGGGGGAGCGGGTGCCCCCCACCACTTCGTCGAGGCAGTGCGCGCTGGGGCTGACGCGGTTTTAGCGGCAAGCGTTTTCCACTTTGGCAAGGTCTCTATAGCCCAGGTGAAAGAAGAGTTGTCTCTCGCCGGGTTCGAGGTGCGACGCACAACCCAACTGCCGGGCTGATCACGCCTCAAAAGTCGAACCGGCAGAATGAGGTCATGTCTTTCGAGCCGTTGCCCGATGTGGACTCCTTCGTTGCTTCAGTGTCATTTGGTGCAGGGGGTCTGGTTCCTGTCATTGCCCAGCAGTGGGACTCAGGTGAGGTGCTCATGATGGCCTGGATGGATGAGTCAGCGCTTCGGGACACAATTGCTACTGGTAGTGCAACGTACTTTTCGCGCAGCAGGCAGAGCAGATGGGTGAAGGGCGAAACCTCGGGCCATGTGCAAAGGGTCCGAGATATCCGAATCGACTGCGATGGAGACACCATTTTGCTGCTGGTGGATCAAACTGGTGCCGCCTGCCACACAGGTGACCGCACATGTTTTGAACACGTTGGTGCCAGGTGAGTGAGTCCGAAGTGGGAGTCACAAGTCCGGACTTACAAGATTTTCTACATCGAGCGCAAGATTCTCGAGTTATACCGGTGGTTCGCCGGCTCCTAGCCGACGGCATGACTGCTGTTGGTTTGTTTGAAGCGTTGTGTGAAGACCGCGCCGGAACCTTCTTGTTGGAGTCAGCAGAACAAGGGCGCACCTGGTCTCGTTATTCCTTTGTGGGTGTCCGCAGCGCTGCGATGCTCTCGGAGGCGCACGGGCGGACAGTGTGGGCAGGGCGGGTACCTGCTGGTCTTAGCAATGATCCTGATCCACTCATCGCTTTACGCGAGTCGGTAGAAACCCTGAAAACCACATCTTCGCCCGGCCTGCCCCCTTTGACTGGCGGTTTTGTTGGCTTTCTTTCCTACGACGCTGTCCGGCGTTGGGAAAAAGTTCCAGATCAGCATGAGAACACCTTGAACATTCCCGAACTTGGCTTCCTTCTCGCAACGGATTTGGCAGTGTTGGATCACGCAGACGGCACTGTCCTCCTGATCGCTAACGCAATTAATTACGACGCATCTGATGAACGCGCTGAAGCGGCGTGGATAGATGCAGTGCAACGAATTGATGTTATGCAGCGTGCGCTTGTCTCGCCACGGCATCTGGCGGTCTCCACGTTCACTGGTTCCAGTCTCAGCGAAGTGAAAGCGCATACTTCTCACGCGGAATACACCGCTAACGTTGCAAAGATCCAGGAGTACGTGCGCGGAGGAGACGCATTCCAAGTCGTGCTCTCGCAGAGGTTTAGTGTTCCGTGCCCAGCGTCTTCCCTCGATGTGTATCGGGCACTTCGCTCCACCAATCCAAGTCCGTACATGTACCTTGTCCGCCTTCCGAAATTTGAATCGGAATTGATGAGTGATGAACAGGGTCTCGATCCGATTGTTTCTTTCGACATCGTTGGTTCCTCGCCAGAGGCATTGGTGACTGTTGTTGATGGCTTGTGCACGGTTCATCCGATAGCGGGTACCCGCACAAGAGGTGCCACACCTGCTGTCGATGTGCAAATGGCCGAGGACCTATTGCATGATGCGAAAGAGCGAGCCGAGCATGTGATGTTGGTGGATCTTGCCCGCAATGACTTGGGTCGTGTATGCGCACCCGGCACGGTCACCGTTGATGAATTCATGTCCGTAGAGCGCTACTCCCACGTGATGCATCTGGTGTCGACCGTCACCGGCGAACTCGCTGATGACCGAACGGCATTTGATGCTTTGGCTGCTACTTTCCCGGCGGGCACGCTCTCTGGTGCTCCAAAGCCACGAGCTATGGAAATCATCGATGAGCTTGAGACGCTGCGGCGAGGTGTGTATGGCGGATGCGTCGGCTATGTGGATTTTGCTGGGAATCTTGATACCGCAATCGCCATCCGGACTGCAGTGATCAAGGACGGTGTGGCGCATGTGCAGGCTGGAGCCGGAGTGGTGGCGGATTCAGATCCTGATTCTGAAGCAGCGGAGTGCGTCAACAAAGCGGCAGCAGTCCTGCGGGCAGTGGCCACTGCAGCCACCATGACACCAGTAGTTTCGCAGTAGGAGGGTCGTTGTGACACGGGCTCGGGAGTACGCGATCGTCCTGAGCAGCATTGTTGTCGGAGCAGCTCTGGCGCTGTTTTCCCTCAATCGAGTCTGGCTGACCACCACCGAGCCAGTTTTACCGGGGGCTGAGAATGCAGTTCTTGAAGAGGTATTCACCGGAGCTCAGGTATTGACCGGAGCATCGGCCGCCTCGTGGGCCTGCCTCCTCTGTGCGCTCGCGGTGCTGGCCACGCGAAGGGTGGGCCGAGTTCTCACAGGCGTCGTGGTTGCCCTTGCCGGGCTCTATCTCGCAATTCAGAGTGCTCGTTTCCCCTCCTCCTTCGGTTCAGATGGCTCGATCTCCTCGTGGTGGATTTTCCTGATGGTGGCGGCTTTGATCTTGGTGGTGAGTGGGGCTCTTGCCATTGTTCGTGGGGGATCATGGCCCACGTTGAGTCGACGGTACGAGCGAGGATCCAAACCGCCAGAACAAGAGTCTGTGTGGGAAGCGCTCGATGCTGGGCGCGATCCAACCCTCGCTGATGATTAGATGGTCTTATGACTACTCCAGACCATGAATCTCACGGATCC
Organism: uncultured Actinomycetes bacterium; assembly: GCA_903918595.1. Lineage (GTDB taxonomy): Bacteria > Actinomycetota > Actinomycetes > S36-B12 > S36-B12 > CAIXFB01. The sequence continues at coordinate 33,045 of CAIXFB010000269.1, read as the reverse complement.
ACACCGGCAGCCTGGACGGTTGTGGCCATCATCACGATTGCATTCATCGTGGGCACGCTCGCCTTAATCTTGGGGAATTGGCCAATGTTCTGGGTAGGTGTGGCAATGGTGGTTGTGGGAGGCATTGTCGGCAAAGTCATGGTGATGATGGGTTTGGGAAAGCCGGGCACGGGCCGTAAGGCGAAGGTTTCCTAACTCCCTGGAAATCTTTACCCGGCTCTTACCTCGAAATTGCTGTTAGCCCATCTGAATCTGGGACGCTTAGGGCGTGAGTTCATTTGGTCAGTCATCTACGCCTGAATCAGCTCGCGGTGTCATTTTGGTTGTTGAAGATGAGCAAGCGATCGCAGATTTGCTCCGTCTCTACCTTTCGAGAGAAGGGTTTGGCGTCCATGTAGCAGCCGATGGCGAAGAGGCCTTGCGGGCTGCCCGCACCCTGCACCCCGCAGCGATCGTTCTCGATGTCGGCTTGCCACTCATTGACGGGACGGAAGTGTGCAGGCAACTTCGTGGGGAAGGGAACTGGACTCCGGTGCTCTTTTGCACAGCTCGAGACGATGAAGTGGATCGCATCCTCGGACTTGAACTCGGCGCCGATGACTACATCACTAAACCTTTTAGTCCTCGTGAGCTCGTTGCCCGAGTGAAAGCTGTCCTGCGTAGGTCGGTTATTGCAGCGCAAAACGAAGCCCCACTTGTTATGGGCCAGGTGCGCGTTGACCTGGTGACAAGACGGGTCGATGTGGCTGGTTCTCCTGTCGCGCTCACCGCGACTGAATTTGATCTTCTTGCACATTTGCTGTCGCAACCATCACGAGTTTTCAGCCGTGACCAATTGCTTTCTGAGGTGTGGGGCTACGCCGCTGTTGTGGGCACCCGAACAGTAGATGTTCACATTGCACAGTTGCGCGCGAAGTTAGGTGACTCCAGTCCCATTCGAACTGTGCGTGGCGTTGGTTACTCGGCTGAGCCAGATCCACATGAGTAGTCACCTACCGCGAACAACGTTGACCACGAGAATCGTCCTTCTCGCCTCAGTCGTTGCCGTGATCGTTGCGGTCATCGCCGGCTTGGTGTCCTATCCGTTGGCCCAATCAGCCGCCAAGAGCCAAGCGCAGGGAGCGCTAGCAAAACTGGCTGATATAACGGCTGCGTCACTTGATCGAGTCTTGGAAAGTGATAGGCCGGGGCGCCCACTTCCTCGGGCAATAGTTGACACCTTGCAAAGTGAGCGGATAACGGGTTACCTGATTGAACCTGGGGCACAGATTCCGCCTGAATTAGCAGGGATTTCCTTAGAGCCACTACGCGATGGCAGCGCTCTCTCGACAGAAGGGGAAGTGGCAGGAGATCCGGTTCTCGTTGAAGCGCGGATTCTGCAACAAGGTGGGGTTGTGGTCCTCATCCAACCCTTCACCGTGGCTGGTGAGATCGCGATCCGAGCGCTTACGCGTTTTGCGATCGCATTGATTGTGGGACTTCTCGTTGCGATCCCGATTGGCTATGTGGTGGCCAGGCGACTTATCCGACCACTGCGAGCTGCCCGAGAGGCCGCTCTTCAGATGGCTGGCGGTGAGCGAAATGTTCGCCTCACGCCTGAAGGACCGGTTGAAATTGCCGAAATTGCAGAAGGCATCAACTCATTGAACAGTGCACTGGTGCTCTCCGAGGGGCGGCAAAGAGACTTTCTGTTGTCTGTCTCGCACGAACTTCGCACGCCGCTCACTGCGGTGCGTGGCTACGGTGAAGCGCTCGCAGATGGAGTGATCCCAGAGGCAGATATTGCCCAGACCGGGATCATCATCGGAGCCGAAGCAGCCCGATTGAATCAACTAGTAACTGATTTGCTTGATCTCGCCCGCCTCGGGGCAGTCGATTTCCCCTTTGAGATGAACGAGGTGGATGTGCGCCAGTTGCTGCTTGATGCTGGCGAGGTGTGGAAATCCAGGTGTCATCCGATCGGTATCACGTTCACCACTGAAATTCCGACGGAGTCAGTGGTGGTCACTACCGATCCGATTCGCTTGCGCCAAGTAATTGACAATCTCATGGAGAACGCACTCAGGGTCACCCCCGATGGTGAACGAATTGTGCTCGCCCTCCTCGTAGCTGATGGCTCCTTCACTGTTCAGGTGCGTGATTCAGGACCTGGACTGCAACCGCAAGATGCACAAGTGGCCTTTGAACCTGGCGTTCTGTACGAGCGTTATCGGGGGGTGCGACCGGTGGGAACCGGGATAGGGCTAGCCCTCGTGGGTCGACTGTCCCGAGGATTGGGTGGATCCGCAAAAGTGGAGACCGCACCGGAAGGTGGAGCAGCCTTCCTTGTGAAGTTTCCTGTTTCGCGCACAATGGGAGAGTGAGAACTCTCCGGCGCATCTCTCCGGCACTTGGAACGGGCGCACTTGCTGCAGCCGCAGCCGTCTACGTATGGGCGGTCGACCCCAACACAGGTGGGGTATATCCCGTTTGCCCGACCCAAGCCATCCTGGGTATCGACTGCCCAGCCTGTGGTGGTCTTCGGGGAAGTCACGCACTGCTGCGTGGTGATTTGGCGGGTGCCGCGGATAACAACATTCTGTTGTTCCTCCTTCTTCCAGTGCTGGCGTTCGCGTGGTGGCGGTGGTTGGTCTCATCCTGGAAAGCCACGCCAGCAATGGGATCTTCCTCATCCCAGGTTCTTCCCGAATCAACGTCGAAGATCTTGATCATCGTGTTAATCGTCGTACTCGTTTTTGGTGTGGCACGGAACTTTCTTCCCTACCTCGGATCGGGCATCGGTTAGCGGGATAGGTACCCTTCGGTTTGTGAACGTTCTTGATGAAATCGTCGCCGGTGTGCGGGAAGACGTTGATGCACGCAAGGCATCGGTGCCACTAGACGATCTCAAATCTCGCGCTGAGCGCCAACCACCAGCTCTCGAGGTTGTGAGTGTTCTCTCGGGAGAAGATGTTTGTGTCATCGCAGAGGTCAAGCGATCAAGTCCCAGTAAGGGTGCATTAGCTGAAATCTCAGATCCCGCAGCGCTTGCAGCTGATTACGAGGCTGGCGGTGCGCACGTCATCAGTGTGCTGACCGAGGAGCGTCGCTTCGGCGGCAGTCTTGCCGATCTTGCCAAAGTCCGTGCGGCCGTCGACATTCCGATTGTGCGCAAGGACTTCATCGTCACCAGTTATCAACTCTGGGAAGCGAGGGCTTATGGCGCCGACATGGCGCTATTGATCGTTGCCGCTCTCGATCAAGAAGCGCTCGTGAGTCTCATCGAACGCACTCTCAGTTTGGGCATGACTCCGCTGGTAGAAGTCCACGATGAAGAAGAGATCACCCGTGCCATCTCTGCGGGAGCGATCGTTATCGGCGTGAATGCGCGTAACCTGAAAACCCTCGAAATCGATCGAAGCCTCTTCGCCAGAGTGAGTCCCTTGATTCCTGACGCCTGCGTCAAGATCGCTGAATCAGGCGTTCGTGACCCCCGTGACCTCATCGCATATGCAGAGGCCGGAGCCGATGCGGTTCTGGTGGGCGAAGCCCTCGTGACTGGCCGTGATCCCCGGGTGGCCGTTCATGACCTGGTAACTGCCGGCGCGCACCCTGCGCTCCGAAACGGCAAGATGAATCCATGACGATCAACCGAGTCGAGATTGACGCAGCAGCAGAGGCTCTGCCAGGCCATTTCGGACCATACGGCGGCCGATTCGTTCCGGAAGCCCTCACAGCAGCACTCGACGAGCTCGATGCGGCTTTCCGGGCTGCTATGACCGATCCGGCTTTTGCTGAAGAGCTTTCTAGCTTGGAGCGGGATTACACAGGTCGGCCTTCGATCATGACCCGGGCACATCGCTTCGCCGAGTACTGCGGTGGTGCGCATATCTACTTGAAGCGCGAAGACCTGAACCACACCGGTTCGCACAAGATAAACAACGTTTTGGGCCAGGCTTTGTTGACTCAGCGGATGGGTAAGAAGCGAGTCATTGCCGAGACTGGTGCGGGGCAGCACGGCGTTGCCTCTGCCACTGCGGCTGCCCTCCTTGGGTTGGAATGCACCGTCTACATGGGCGAAGAAGACACCAAACGTCAGGCGCTGAACGTCGCTCGGATGAAACTGCTTGGTGCGGAGGTCATTCCGGTCACCACGGGTAGCCGCACCCTGAAAGACGCCATCAACGAGGCGATGCGCGATTGGGTCACCACGGTAGACAGAACTCACTACCTCTTGGGAACGGTTACTGGTCCAGCGCCCTTCCCAGAGATGGTGAGGACTTTCCACTCGGTGATTGGGCGGGAAGCCCGCGAGCAGATTTTGTCGCTTGAAGGTCGACTTCCTGATGCAGCAGTGGCCTGCGTGGGTGGGGGCTCGAACGCAATGGGCTTATTCAGTGGATTTATGGATGATCCTTCCGTTCAACTGCGTGGATATGAGGCCGGTGGAGATGGTGTCGAGACCGGTCGACACGCTGCCCGCTTTGCAGCTGGAACTCCGGGTGTCTTGCATGGTGCCCGGACATATGTGATGCAAGACGAGTGGGGTCAAACAGTTTCTTCCCATTCCATCAGTGCGGGGCTCGATTACCCCGGCGTTGGTCCTGAGCATGCGTGGCTACACGACACCGGTCGGGCGATGTATGAGGCGGTGAATGACGACGAGGCCATGAATGCCTTTCAGATCCTGAGCAAGACTGAAGGCATCATCCCGGCGATAGAAACCGCACACGCGTTAGCAGGCGCAATGCGTCTGGGCCAGGAGTTAGGCCCTGACGCTGTCATCGTCGTGAATCTCTCTGGCCGCGGTGACAAGGATGTAGAAACGGCTGCGCGCTGGTTTGGCATCCCGTTGGGTGATAGGGAGTGAACCCACGCTTATCTTCCGTCTTTGAGACTGCGAGGGCTGAAAGTCGGGCTGCGCTCATTGGTTATCTCCCAGCCGGATTCCCAGATCACAGGTCGAGCGTTGAGTTGTTTCATGCGATGACAGATGCCGGCGTCGATGCAATCGAGGTCGGGTTGCCGTACTCGGACCCACTCATGGACGGCCCGGCCATCCAAGAAGCTGTGAGCATGGCATTGGAAGCGGGCACGACCACTGATGTAGTCCTCGATATCGTCGAACAGATTTCTGGCCATGGCGCCACAGCGCTTGTCATGTCGTATTGGAATCCCATCGAACGGTACGGCGTCCAACGCTTTGCCGAGCGGCTCGCATCGGCAGGGGGTGTGGGTGTCATCACGCCCGACCTCACACCTGAAGAGGCTGGCCCATGGAGTGCGGCAACTGATGCATTCGGCATCGATCGGGTATTCCTGGTTGCACCGTCATCCACTCAGGTGCGCATTGACACTGTCACTTCTGCAACAACTGGATTTGTATACGCCGCCTCCACGATGGGAGTGACCGGCGCGCGCGGTCAGGTGAGTTCGGCTGCTCCCGAGCTGGTAGCCCGGGTGCGCGAGGCGACCAAACTTCCGATTGCCGTCGGTTTGGGAGTCTCGACGGCTGCGCAAGCGCAAGATGTTGCCCGATACTCCGATGGGGTAATCGTGGGCTCGGCCTTTGTCAATGCCATATTGGAAGCCACCGACCTTGCTGCAGCTCTACGGGCAGTGTCCAAACTGGCCACCGAACTTTCGGCAGGGGTGCGCGGAGAGGCGTAGGAACTACTCGCCTACGCTGGTCGTCTACAAGTGTGAGAAGCAGGTCTTAACACCGATGGAGGGAAAACTATGGGCGAGGGTGGCAAAAGCCGTCGGGAAAAAGCCGCATCGGCACGTCAGCAGGCTGATTCCAGTCAAAAGCGGCGTGAGCGGACTGTCCGGGTTGTCGGTGCCGTGACTGTTCTCGCAGTAGTGGTCGCCATCATTGGCGTGGCGGTAATCGCGAGGAATGCAGACAACGCCAGCAACCCGAACCTCGTGCAGCCAGATCCCACAGCGCCACTGCCCGCGGGTGTTCTTGGTGCAGATAGTCAATGGGCGTATGGAGTGGCATACGGCTCGGCACCCGAAACTGCCCCAGTACTTGAACTATGGGAAGACTTCCAGTGCCCCGCCTGTGGTTCCTTGGAACAGGCAAATGGGGATGGCATCGCTGGACTCGCTGAGAGTGGCGATGTTCGTTTGATCTGGCGCCCAACAGGATTCCTCGATGGCAATCTCGGTAATGATTCATCGAAGCGGGCAATTGCAGCTTGGGGTTGCGCCATTGATGCGGGGAAAACCCGAGAATTTCATGATGTTGTGTACGCAAACCAACCTGAGGTTGAGGGCACCGGCTGGACAGATGAGCAACTGATCGGCTTTGGTTCTGAAGCTGGAATCGCTGGCGCAGAGCTAGACACCTTTACTCAATGCGTGTCTGATCGCACCTATGTGGTCTGGGCCGCGAACGCCACTCAAGCCTTCTACGACGCCGGTGTTGGCGGAACGCCGGCCGGAATTCTCAATGGTGTTGACATCGGCAATGAAAACCTTGCCGATCTAAAACTGCTCACCGAGGCAGTCAAGAGCGCCCAAGAATAAAATGGTGTTCAACACGATTTTCTCCTCGATCCCGAGCCCTGATCAAGGGGTCTGGAACATCGGACCGGTTCCGGTGCGCGCATATGCACTGCTCATCATCGTGGGCATCGTGGTCGCGGTGTGGTGGGGAAATAAGCGATATGTCGCTCGAGGTGGCCGAGAAGGCACCATCCTCGACGTAGCGGTTTGGGCTGTTCCCTTTGGCATCGTCGGCGGCCGGATCTACCACGTCCTGAGTGACTGGCAGATCTATTTTGGTCCCGATGGCAGAGGCTTCGGAGCTGCCCTGCGGATCTGGGACGGGGGCCTGGGAATTTGGGGGGCGGTGGCATTCGGTGCGCTCGGGGCCTGGATCGGCGCTCGCCGGCTTGGTGTTCCGCTGCCGCCCATTGGTGATGCAGTTGCGCCCGGCATCGCTGTTGCTCAGGCCATCGGCCGGCTGGGGAACTGGTTCAATCAAGAGCTTTTTGGAGCGCCAACAGACCTGCCCTGGGCTCTGGAAATCGACCCAGCCAACCGTCCCGATGGCTATCTGGAGATTGACACGTTCCACCCGACCTTTCTCTACGAATCCCTATGGCTGCTTGCCATGGCCGTGGTTCTGGTCTGGGCAGATCGCCGTTTCTCTATGGGCCACGGACGCCTCTTCGCGTTGTATGTCGCTTTGTACTGCGCCGGCCGAGTGTGGATCGAGGCCCTTCGCATTGACGATGCCAACACCATTCTGGGTCTTCGGCTCAATATCTGGACGTCGGTTGTCGTTGGCCTTGGGGCTCTGGTGTACCTCGTCATATCGGCTAAGAAACGTCCAGGGCGTGATCTTGTGATTGATCCTCGAGAGGAAATGCGAGACGAACCCAGAGTGGGGTAGTCTTCTCAGGCGGGCCAACGTCGTCCCGTAGGCACTTCAGCCCTCTGCTCGATTGATCCTCGAAACGAGCAGTCTGCCCCGCTGTTGTGCGGATCCGGACGACGAAAGGTAATGACACCAGTGGCTACGGTCTCTGCTAGCGGTTCTCTCTTCAGCGCGGTCCCTCCCGCCCAAGGTTTGTACGACCCAGCATTTGAGAAGGACGCGTGTGGGGTCGCTTTCATCGCGACCTTAACCGGGGTGCCCTCCCACGACATTGTGCGGATGAGTCTGAGAGCCCTTGAGAATCTTGAGCATCGCGGGGCTTCAGGATCAGAACCGGACAGCGGTGATGGTGCTGGCATTCTGGTTCAGGTTCCAGATGCACTGTGGCGTGAAGTCACCGATTTTGATCTTCCCCCCATGGGTCATTACGCCACGGGAATTGTGTTCCTCGCGGCCGAGGCAGATGAGACACAACGCCAGATCGCCGAACTCACCGCTCTCGCTGTTGATGAAGGACTTGAGGTGCTGGGTTGGCGTGAGGTCCCTACCGATCCCACGCTGGTAGGCATCACGGCGCGTAGCGTCATGCCGTCCTTTTGGCAGATTTTCGTTGCAGGTGTGGGGCACCTGCAGGCAGGCCTCGAACTTGATCGTTTGGTGTACGCGTTCCGGAAGCGCAGTGAACACGAAGTGAGCGCATACTTTGCGTCCCTGTCGGCCCGCACAATGGTCTTCAAAGGCATGCTCACAACGGGTCAACTCACGCCCTTCTATCCGGATTTGACTCACCCTGCCATGTCCAGTGCGTTAGCCCTGGTGCACTCACGTTTCTCGACGAACACTTTCCCGTCATGGCCGCTTGCTCACCCGTACCGGCTGATTGCGCACAACGGAGAAATCAACACGGTGAAGGGCAACCGGAACTGGATGAAGACCCGAGAGGCACTTCTTACATCCGACACGCTTCCGGGGGATCTCACCAGACTCTTCCCGATTTGCACTAACGGTGGCAGCGATTCTGCGTCATTTGATGAAGTGCTTGAGTTACTGCATCTCGGTGGTCGATCACTGCCGCATGCAGTCTTGATGATGATTCCCGAAGCATGGGAGAACCATGCCGACATGGACCCAGCCCGCCGGGCGTTTTATGAATACCACGCAACGCTCACGGAACCGTGGGATGGGCCAGCAAACGTTTCCTTCACTGATGGAACGGTGATCGGGGCGGTACTGGACCGCAACGGGCTCCGGCCAGGTCGTTACTGGGTCACAAACGATGGCCTAGTCGTGCTTGCCTCGGAGGCAGGAGTTCTCGATTTTGATCCAGCCACAATTGTGCGCAAGGGACGACTGCAGCCAGGTCGAATGTTCCTAGTCGACACAGCGGCTGGCCGCATCATTGAAGATGATGAAATCAAGGCGGAATTGGCGGCAGCGGAGCCGTATGCCGAATGGCTCGATGAAGGTCTCATTCATCTCGAAGACTTACCTGAGCGCGAGCATGTCGTGCACACGCATGAATCCGTCGCGAGGCGTCAGCAGACCTTTGGTTACACCCAAGAAGAGCTGCGCATCCTGCTTGAGCCGATGGCTAGAAATGGCGCTGAACCGATTGGCTCCATGGGGACCGACACGCCAATCGCCATCCTGTCTGCCCGGCCGCGCTTGCTTTTTGATTACTTTGTTCAGCTTTTTGCGCAGGTCACGAACCCACCACTCGATTCGATCAGAGAAGAAATCGTCACGAGTTTGGGCAGCATCATCGGCCCAGAAGGAAACCTGCTTGAAGCCACACCGCGTCACTGTCATCAGGTAGTGCTGCCATTCCCGGTGATCGACAACGATGAACTTGCGAAGATTTTGCACATCAACGCCGATGGAACTCTTCCCGAGTTCGCTGCTGCCCGGATTAAGGGGCTGTACAACGTTGGCGGTGGTGGTGCGGCCCTGCAGAAGCGCCTACAGGAGATCTACAACGAGGTCGATGCGGTCATTCGTCAGGGAAAGCGATTCATCGTGCTTTCCGACCGGGATAGCAACGCCCAATTGGCACCGATTCCTTCGCTCTTGTTGTGCTCAGCAGTGCATCACCATCTGGTTCGTACTAAGGCGCGCACGATGATTTCTCTACTGGTGGAAGCAGGCGATGTTCGCGAGGTTCACCATGTAGCGCTTTTGGTCGGCTATGGAGCAGCAGCTATTAACCCATACCTGGCACTGGAGACCGTTGAAGATCTAGCTCATCGTGGTGTACTGGAAGGTATTACGCCTGAAAAGGCAATGCGCAACACCGTCAAGTCACTGGGTAAAGGACTTCTGAAGGTGATGTCCAAGATGGGTGTTTCCACGGTTGCTTCCTATCGAGGTGCGCAGATATTTGAAGCCGTTGGCCTATCGGATGAGGTGATTAGCCGTTACTTCACTGGAACGACTTCCAAACTTGGTGGTATTGATCTCGATGTCATTTCCGAGGAAGTTGCGCGCAGGCACGGAGTTGCCTACCCGATGACGGGCATTGCGCCAGCCCACCGCGTTTTGGCTGATGGTGGGGAATACCAATGGCGTCGTGACGGTGAGCCGCACCTATTCGATCCGGAAACTGTTTTCCGCTTGCAGCATGCGACACGCAACAAGCGCTATGACATCTTTCGGCAATACACAGAACGTGTAAACGATCAGGCGGAGCGCTTGATGACTCTCCGTGGATTATTCGGTTTCAAGGCAGGGGAGCGCGCCCCGATCCCGATTGATGAAGTGGAATCGGTGTCTGACATTGTGAAACGATTTTCAACCGGCGCGATGTCGTATGGTTCCATCTCCCAAGAAGCACATGAAACGTTGGCTATCGCCATGAACCGAATTGGAGCTAAGTCCAACACTGGCGAAGGTGGAGAGGATCCCGAGCGCTTCATCCCGATGGCCAATGGCGATTCCAAGCGGTCGGCAATTAAGCAGGTGGCCTCTGGTCGATTCGGTGTGACGAGTGAATACCTAGTAAATGCCGACGACATCCAGATCAAGATGGCGCAGGGTGCGAAGCCGGGTGAAGGCGGCCAACTCCCGGGCAACAAGGTCTATCCGTGGATCGCGAAAACTCGGCATTCCACACCCGGCGTCGGACTCATCTCACCTCCACCGCATCACGATATTTACTCGATTGAAGACTTGGCGCAATTGATCCATGACCTCAAAAACGCAAATCCACGTGCTCGGGTGCACGTCAAGTTGGTGTCTGAAACGGGTGTGGGAACCGTCGCCGCGGGCGTGGCCAAGGCGCATGCGGACGTTGTGCTGATTTCAGGCCACGACGGTGGTACGGGCGCATCGCCGCTCACAAGTTTGAAACATGCGGGCACCCCTTGGGAACTAGGTCTTGCTGAAACACAGCAAACCCTTTTGCTGAACGGTCTGCGAGATCGTGTGGTAGTCCAGGCCGATGGGCAGTTGAAGACTGGTCGCGATGTGGTGATCGCAGCACTTCTTGGTGCGGAGGAGTTCGGATTCGCGACCGCGCCACTCGTGGTCATGGGTTGCATCATGATGCGGGTGTGCCACCTCGATACCTGTCCGGTCGGGGTAGCCACCCAGAATCCGGTTCTCCGGGAGCGCTTTTCCGGTCAACCGGAATTCGTCGAAACCTTCTTTGAGTACGTCGCTGAAGAGGTGCGCGAAATTCTGGCATCGTTGGGTTTTCGAACCGTCGCTGAAGCTGTGGGCCAGGTGGAACTTCTCGATGCCGAGCGTGCCATCGAACACTGGAAGGCGGCAGGTCTCGATCTTGCTCCGATTCTGCATGTGCCTGCAGGAGATGGTGCAAGGCGTCAGGTGGTCGCTCAGGACCACGGTCTTGATCGAGCGCTTGATCAGGAATTGATCGCGCTGTGTGCTCCTGCCCTGGAATCGGGTGAACCGGTCCGGGCTCAGCTAAACGTCCGGAATATCAATCGGACCGTTGGAACAATGCTTGGCTCGGAAGTCACCCGAAGATACGGAGGAGATGGCTTGCCCGATGGCACCATCGATCTCACCTTTATCGGGTCAGCCGGTCAGTCGTTTGGAGCGTTCGTACCGCATGGCATGACCCTCAGGCTTGAGGGCGACGGCAACGACTACGTTGGGAAAGGACTCTCCGGCGGCCGATTGGTACTGCGCCCTCATCGCAGCGCCACGTTTCTTCCCCATGAGCAGATCATTGCGGGCAACGTCGTCGGCTATGGGGCGACAAGTGGCGAGATTTTCATCTCGGGCCGGGTGGGCGAACGATTCTGCGTGCGAAATTCTGGCGCTACTGCTGTCGTTGAGGGAGTGGGAGACCACGCATGTGAGTACATGACCGGAGGAACGGCAGTGATCTTGGGTTCGACAGGTCGCAATCTGGGTGCAGGTATGTCCGGCGGAGTCGCTTACGTTCTGGACCTTCAATTGAATCGGGTAAATCCGGAGATGATCGATCTGGATTCGCTCACGGAGGCCGATGTTGCTGAACTGCATGCGATCGTCGTGCGGCACGAAGAGGAGACTGGTTCATTGATTGCAGCAGAGTTGCTCGTTCATTGGGATGACAGTGTTCGCAGATTCACCAAGGTGATGCCCAAGGACTTCAAGAGAGTGATTTCGTTGCGCGAGCAGGCGATTGCACGAGGCGAGGACCCGATCCTTGCAGTTATGGGAGGCTGACATGGCTGATCCGAAAGGTTTCTTGACCACGAGTCGCGAACTGCCCACACGGCGTCCGGTGGATGTGCGCATCAAAGACTGGCGTGAGGTGTACGAAGAATTCGATGTTCAGTCCCTCGAAAAACAAGCTGGGCGATGCATGGACTGCGGCATCCCTTTTTGTCACAATGGCTGCCCACTGGGCAACCTCATTCCCGAATGGAATGATCTGGTGTTCGATCGCGATTGGGGTCAAGCGATTGAGCGCCTGCATGCCACCAATAACTTCCCCGAGTTCACTGGGCGTCTTTGCCCGGCACCATGCGAGGCCGCTTGCGTGCTCGGCATCAACGCTGAGCCGGTCACCATCAAGCAGGTTGAGGTAGCAATCGTTGATAAAGCGTGGGAATCTGGCTGGATAACTCCGCAATTACCAGAGCGTCTCTCCGGCCGCACTGTTGCGGTGATTGGATCCGGGCCAGCAGGTCTTGCAGCGGCGCAGCAACTCGCTCGCGCCGGGCACACCGTGGCCGTGTTTGAGCGCGCCGATCGGATTGGTGGGCTTTTGCGCTACGGGATCCCAGAGTTCAAAATGGAAAAGCACCATGTCGATCAGCGGCTGGCACAACTAGAAGCCGAAGGCGTCAAATTCCGAGCCGGCGTCGATGTGGGAATCGACATCACCGGTCAAGATCTCCGACGCCGATACGACGCCATAGTGATCGCCGCGGGAGCCACCGAGGCGCGCGGGTTGGCAGTGCCTGGAAGTGAACTCAAGGGCATTCACCAGGCCATGGAGTACCTGCCGCTCGCCAATCGAGTTCAAGAGGGCGACCTTGTAATCTCACCGATTGATGTCGCGGGCAAGCATGTGGTGATCATCGGTGGTGGTGATACTGGGGCGGACTGCCTTGGAACCTCGCATCGACAAGGGGCGGCTTCTGTCACCCAACTTGAAATCATGCCGACTCCACCAGATACCCGTCCAGGATCGCAGCCTTGGCCTACATACCCGATGGTCTACCGGACCACGAGTGCGCATGAAGAAGGTGGTGATCGATTGTTCTCGGTCTCCACGGAGCGTTTCGAAGATGATGGCAACGGTCGAGTTTGTGCCCTTCACTTGATCGAAGTGGAGCCGCACGAAGGTGGATTCCGACCAAGGGCAGGATCCGAGCAGCGCATCCCGGCTGATGTTGTGTTCTTGGCGATGGGGTTCACCGGGCCGGAAAAGAGTCCACTGTTTGAACAACTCGGACTCGAGACCGATGCGCGCGGGAATCTTGCTCGGTCTGCGGACTATGCAACATCAATTGAAGGAGTTTTTGTCGCTGGCGACGCTGGCCGAGGGCAGTCACTCATTGTGTGGGCCATTGCTGAGGGTCGAGCAGCTGCAGCTTCGGTAGACGCCTTCCTCATGGGCACCACGAATCTCCCGTCGCCGATTAAAGCCACCGATCGTCAACTCTTGGTGTGAAGGACAGATGAGCCTCGGCTCGTCGGCGCAGATCGTGTAACCGTTTGCGGGTAAGGTTGACCTCATGCGCAGAGCAAAGATCGTGGCCACCTTGGGACCTGCTACTTCGTCCCTGAAGCAGATTCAAGCCCTGGTCGAGGCTGGAATGGATGTTGCCAGGTTGAACCTGTCTCATGGAGATTACGCCGATCATGAGCAGGTGTACTCCCATGTGCGGGAGGCATCGGATACAACGGGCCGTGGAGTTGGAATTTTGGTTGACCTCCAGGGGCCCAAAATCAGGCTTGGGCGCTTTGCTGATGGTCCAGTGGAATTGAAAACCGGAGCTGAGTTCATTGTTACAACCGAAGATGTGCCAGGAGATGTGCACATGGTCTCGACCACGTTCAAGGGGCTTCCTGCGGATGTAACTGTCGGTGACATGGTGTTGGTCGACGATGGCCGTATCGAACTGAAGGTCACCAAAGTCGATGGTCCACGAGTGCACACCCAAGTGATTGAAGGCGGAACTGTTTCCGACAACAAGGGCTTCAACCTGCCTGGGGTTGCAGTCAATGTTCCCGCTCTGTCAGAAAAAGACATTGACGATCTTCGCTGGGCACTGCGAATCGGCGCGGACATGATTGCGCTGTCCTTTGTCCGGACCGCTGCAGATATTGCTGATGTGCACGCCATCATGGATGAAGAGGACATTCGGCTACCGGTACTTGCCAAAATTGAAAAGCCCCAAGCGATCGCCAATTTGACGGAGATTATTGATGCGTTCGACGGCATCATGGTTGCCCGCGGTGATCTCGGGGTGGAATTGCCCTTGGAACATGTTCCGCTTGAGCAAAAACGCGCAATTCAGTTGTGTCGCGAGGTGGGAAAACCAGTAATCGTCGCAACGCAAATGCTCGATTCGATGATCACAGCAAGTAGACCCACACGAGCTGAGGCCAGCGATGTTGCCAATGCGGTGCTTGATGGCGCCGACGCTCTCATGCTCTCCGGCGAAACCAGTGTTGGCATCAATCCCACTCTGGTAGTGCGCACAATGTCGCGGATTATTGAACATGTTGAGGCTGAGGCTCTCGCCAAAATCCCAAAACTCGAGGATCGCCCTAACCCATCAACAGCGAGAGCGCTCACTCGTTCAGCTGTGAACGTGGCGATCGATATTGACGCCAAGTACTTGATCGCCTTTACCGAGACGGGCCGCTCTGCCCGGCTCATTGCTCGGTGGCGGTGCGAGACCGGTCTGTTGGCCTTCACCCCGAACCCGCGGGTTCGCAGTCAACTTGCTCTGGTCTGGGGTGTTGAAACTTTCCTAGTGCCACAGGTCCAGCACACTGACGACATGGTTGCTCAGGTTGACAAGGCGCTCCTCGACATCGGGCGGGCCACTGTCGGCGAGCGAGTTGTCATCGTTGCTGGAGTGCCGCCAGGAGTGCCTGGAACCACGAATGGGATGCGGGTACACAAAATGGGTAAGGGTGTTGCCGGTAGCGGAGTCTGACCTGCATTAGGATCAGCAACATCTGACAACCTTTAAGCCCGTCCAGTGAGGCGGGGAAGGGGGTCCCTAGTGGATTCTGCTCGCGTCGTCCTCGACGAGGCCGACATCGCTCGCGCAATTCGTCGTATTGCCCACGAAATTGTGGAAAAGGCCAAAGGACCAGAAGCACTGCTTCTTCTTGGAATTCCCACGCGAGGCGTTTTTCTTGCCCAGCGAATCGCTGATGCAATCACGGCCATCGAGGGCGTTCAGGTCCCGTGTGGCGCACTCGACATAACGTTGTACCGCGACGATTTGCGTTTGCGGACCGTGCGCGCTCTCGAATCAACCTCGATACCGACCTCGGGTGTAGACGGTCTCACAATCGTGCTGGTCGACGATGTTCTTTTCTCCGGTCGGACCATCCGTGCGGCTCTCGATGCGCTCAATGACCTAGGCCGTCCCGCCGCCGTACGGTTAGCGGTCCTGGTGGATCGAGGTCACCGTGAATTACCCATCAGACCGGACTATGTGGGAAAGAATCTGCCAACTTCACTCGTGGAGAACGTGCGGGTCCTTCTTGCAGAGGTCGATGGTGCAGATTCCGTGGAGATTAATGGGGGTGGCTCCTGATGCAGCATTTACTCTCAGCCGCCGATCTATCGCATGATGAAGCGGTCCTCATCCTTGATACTGCAGCGCAACTAGCTGAAGTGACGGATCGTTCAGTGAAGAAATTGCCTACCCTTCGGGGTCGCACCGTTGTCAATCTCTTCTTCGAAGATTCAACTCGGACCCGCATTTCATTTGAAGTAGCAGCGAAGAGACTTTCTGCTGACGTGATCAATTTCGCGGCGAAAGGCTCATCTGTTTCCAAGGGTGAGAGTTTGAAAGATACTGCGCTCACCCTGGAAGCGATGGGTGCGGATGCGGTGATTATTCGCCATGGGGCTTCGGGGGCGCCGCATCGTTTGGCTGCCTCGTCTTGGACAGGCTGTTCGGTCATAAACGCTGGCGATGGCACGCATGAGCACCCAACCCAAGCACTCTTGGATGCCTACACGCTCAGGCGCCATTTGGCAGGGGGCTCCGGGGATCTCTCCGGTTTGTCGGTGGCGATCGTGGGAGATATTTTGCATAGTCGAGTCGCGCGCTCGAATGTTCTGCTTCTCAAAACCCTCGGTGCATCGGTGACTGTTGTGGCACCACCAACCTTGCTTCCATACGGAATTGATTCGTGGCCCTGTTCAGTCTCCTATGACATCGAAAGTGTCCTACCTCGAGTTGATGCGGTGATGATGCTCCGTGTCCAGGCAGAGCGAATGCAGGCTGCCTTCTTTCCCTCGGCGCTGGAGTATTCGAGGCTCTATGGACTCGACATCGATCGGTTCAACTTGCTCCCGAGTCACGCAATAGTTCTTCATCCCGGACCGATGAACCGCGGAATGGAAATCTCTGCCGATGTGGCGGATGAAAACAGATCGGTGATGGTGGAGCAAGTTGCCAATGGAGTAAGTGTTCGGATGGCGGTCTTGTATCTACTGCTCGGTGGAATGGCGGAGGTCGAACAATGAGTTCTCAGGTACTGAGAAACGTGCGCCCGTACGGCGAAGAAGCTGCTGACATCGTTATTGAAGACGGTTTGATCGTGGCAATCTCCCAACCGGGTAGTGGCGTCGGCGATGTCGTATTCGAATGCGCGGAACTTATTGCGTTACCTGGATTTGTGGATCTGCACACACACCTTCGCGAACCGGGTCGAGAGGATGCGGAAACAATTCTCACCGGGGCGCAATCGGCGGCGCTGGGTGGATTCACCTGCGTGCATGCAATGGCAAATACTTCTCCCGTTGCTGATACTGCCGGAGTTGTTGAACAGGTGTGGCGACGAGGCAAAGAGACTGGTCTCGTCAACGTTCGTCCGGTGGGTGCTGTCACCGTGGGCCTAGATGGCACGCAATTGGCCGAGCTGGGCGCGATGGCACATTCTGCCGCGAACGTCCGTGTTTTCAGCGACGACGGCAAATGCGTTCATGACCCCCTATTGATGCGCCGAGCACTTGAGTACGTCAAGGCCTTTGACGGAGTGGTGGCCCAGCATGCTCAGGATCCCCGCCTAACGATCGATGCCCAGATGAATGAGGGGTTGTTGTCCGGTCAACTAGGCCTCGCAGGTTGGCCTGCGGTCGCCGAAGAGTCGATCATCGCCCGCGATGTGCTGCTGGCAGATCATGTCGGCTCGCGATTGCACGTCTGTCATCTTTCAACAGCTGGTTCTGTCGATGTCATCAGATGGGCCAAAGCGCGTGGAATCAACGTGACCGCCGAGGTAGCACCACATCATTTGCTACTCACCGAGGAGCTCGTCGCCTCTTACGATCCGATTTACAAAGTGAATCCACCTTTGCGGCGAATCGAAGATGTTGTGGCGCTGCGTGAGGCGGTTGCTGATGGCACTATCGACATCATCGCCACTGACCACGCGCCTCACCCGCACGAGGACAAGGATTGTGAATGGGCAGCAGCAGCGATGGGAATGCTCGGTTTGGAGACCGCGTTTTCGATAGCACTGTTAACTCTTGTGGAGCCCGGCATGTTGACGTGGCGGGAACTCGCTGATCGCATGTCCATTGCCCCTGCAAAAATTGGTCGAGTCTTGGATCAAGGGCGTGATCTCAAAGTGGGCGAGCCAGCAAACATCACCGTGGTGAATCCGCGGTTGCGCACCGTGGTGGAGCCAGCAAACATGGCATCAAAAAGCCGTAATACGCCCTACGCAGGAATGGATCTTCCTGGTCAGGTCACCCACGTCTTTTACGCAGGCAAGTGCACGGTTCGCGATGGAGTGCTCGCATGATCTTGTTGCAGGAATTCACGGAACAGGCTGACGTCACAAACTGGCCAGCCCGGATTGGTTTAGTCGTCGCGACAGTCGCTCTCATAGCGCTCGCCCTGTGGGGGATGCGCAAAGGATGGCAGCACCGGGAAGCACGCCAAAGCGATATTCCTGCTCCACTCGATGTGCCACCTGACGCCGATCAAGACGTGGATGGGGTGTCCGGTCTGTTCCTGGGTACCGCCGTCCATGGCGACTGGACCGACCGCGTGGTTGTTCACGATCTGGGCGTGCGGAGTCGGGCTGGCCTGGTTGTCTCCTCAGCGGGAGTCTGGCTGCGCAGGGTGGGCGCACGATCGGTATTCATCCCGAGTGCAGATCTGGTGGCACTTCGAGTCGATCGCGGTACCGCGGGCACTGTTCGGGCAAAAGACAGTGTCATCGTGCTCACCTGGCAGCTCGGTGATCGCATACTCGACACCGGATTCCGGGCGGATGAAAGCTCGGCACATGCGGACCTGTTGGATGGACTCATGTCTGCACACGGATTGGCCGCCTCATGAGCGCCCCCGTACCCGTCTTCGCCGGTACCTTCCAAGCTAGACGCAATGCGGTTCTCATGCTTGAAGATGGCCGATCAATGCGTGGATATGCCTACGGCGCAGAAGGCACAACCTTCGGTGAGGCGGTCTTCTCAACTGGTATGACCGGCTATCAAGAGACCCTGACGGACCCGTCCTACCACCAGCAGGTGGTCGTTATGACTGCCCCGCACATCGGCAACACCGGGGTCAATCTCGAAGACGGCGAATCGAGCCGGATCTGGGTATCTGGCTTCGTAGTCCGCGATCCGGCTCGTCGCACGTCGAACTGGCGGGCCACCGGTTCCCTCGAAGAAGAATTGCGCGAGCAAGGCATCGTGGGTATCAGCGGAATAGATACTCGGGCCCTCACCCGGCATCTTCGCGAGCGCGGTGCGATGCGCGTAGGAATCTTCAGCGGAGCGGCTGCAGGTGCTGCGGACTCTGAATTGCTCGAGGCGGTGCTCGCATCGCCGCTGATGCAAGGGGCTGACCTCACCAGTGATGTCACAACGCCCGAGCCTTATGTGATCCCGGCCATCGGTGTGCGCAGCTACACGGTCGCGGCCATTGACCTTGGTATCAAGTCAATGACCCCCCATCGGATGGCAGAGCGCGGAATGGAAGTGCACGTGGTACCGGCCAGTTTTGATTGGGATCAGATTTCCCAGATCGCACCAGATGGAGTGTTCTTCTCCAACGGACCCGGCGATCCAGCCACCGCTGAGCATGCAGTCGAGGTGATGAAGGCCGCCATATCCGCGGGGGTTCCAGTATTCGGAATTTGTTTCGGCAATCAGATACTTGGCCGAGCACTTGGCCTTCCCACGTACAAGTTGCGCTATGGCCACAGAGGGATCAACCAACCTGTTCAAGACCTATCGACAGGAAAGGTCGAAGTGACAGCGCATAACCATGGATTCGCAGTTGATGCTCCGCGTGAGGGTCCGTTCAGCACTCCCTTTGGTAACGCTCGCGTTTCGCATGTGTGTTTAAATGACGACGTAGTTGAGGGCCTTGAGTGCCTAGACGTTCCTGCATTCAGCGTGCAGTACCACCCAGAGGCCGCAGCCGGACCGCACGATGCCGATTACTTGTTTGATCGATTTGCCGATCTGATGGCGCAGGCCCGCTGATGCCAAAGCGCGACGATATTTCCTCGGTAATGGTGATCGGTTCCGGCCCGATCGTGATCGGTCAGGCATGTGAATTCGACTATTCCGGCACTCAAGCATGCCGAGTATTGCGCTCTGAAGGCCTGCGCGTGATTCTTGTGAATTCCAATCCCGCGACGATCATGACTGACCCTGAATTTGCTGACGCTACCTATATCGAGCCGATTACCCCTGAATACGTCGAACGCATCATTTCCAAGGAACGCCCGGATGCATTGCTTCCCACGTTGGGCGGACAGACCGCACTGAACACGGCGATCGCTCTGCACGCGGCTGGCGTGCTGGAGAAGTACGGCGTTGAATTGATCGGTGCCGATGTGGAAGCCATTGAACGTGGTGAAAACCGGGAGAAGTTTCGCACCATCGTGTCTGACATCGGTGCCGAAAGTGCGCGCTCATGGATCTGTCATTCGATGGACGAATGCCTTCAGGCGGTTGAGGACTTGCAGTATCCAGTGGTGGTCCGGCCCTCTTTCACCATGGGAGGAGCTGGATCTGGAATTGCTTACGATGAATCCGATCTGCACCGAATCGCTGGTGCCGGCCTGCAGGCAAGTCCCACTACAGAGGTGTTACTCGAGGAATCGATCATCGGCTGGAAAGAGTACGAACTTGAGCTGATGCGCGATAACAAAGACAACGTTGTGGTCATTTGCTCGATCGAGAACTTAGATCCCATGGGGGTTCACACCGGTGATTCAATCACTGTTGCGCCAGCTCTGACATTGACCGACCGTGAATACCAGCACATGCGGGATGTGGGTATCGACATCATTCGGGCGGTCGGTGTTGATACGGGCGGTTGCAATATCCAGTTTGCGATCAACCCTGACGATGGCCGCATGATCGTCATCGAAATGAATCCGCGGGTTTCGCGCTCCTCAGCACTGGCATCGAAGGCGACAGGATTCCCGATCGCCAAGATCGCTGCCCGATTGGCGATCGGATACACCCTCGATGAAATCCCCAACGACATTACAAAGTCGACTCCTGCTTCGTTTGAGCCCACATTGGATTACATCGTTGTCAAAGTGCCGCGGTTTGCCTTTGAGAAATTCCCGGGTGCCGACACGACTTTGACCACCAACATGAAAAGTGTGGGGGAGGCGATGTCGATCGGCCGCTCCTTCCCAGAGGCTCTACAAAAGGCGCTTCGCTCACTGGAGAAGAAAGAAGCGATTTTCTCCTGGCCCGCGGATCGTGCCGAGGTGGACTGCGCTGACCTATTGAACTTGATGAAGCGTCCACATGATGGCCGGCTGTCATTGGTACAACTCGCATTGTGGGCTGGATCAAGCATCGAGGAAGTGCACGAGGCAACAAATATCGACCCCTGGTTCCTCGATCAAATCATGCAGATCAACGAAATGGCAGACGTCATTCGTGCTGCGGATTCCCTCGATGCAGAACTGCTCTTCGCCGTCAAATCAATGGGCTTCAGTGACCGGCAGATTGCGCAATTGCGAAATTCAACAGAGGCAGAGGAGCGCAGATATCGTCATTCACTGGGGATTCGTCCGGTGTACAAGACGGTTGATACATGCGCGGCTGAATTTGAGGCTGTGACTCCGTACCACTACTCCTCATACGATGAAGAGAACGAGGCCTTTCCAACAGATCGGAAGAAGGTCATCATTCTTGGATCTGGGCCAAACCGGATTGGTCAAGGAATCGAGTTCGACTATTCGTGTGTGCATGCGGCCCTCACTCTTAGTGAGGCCGGCTACGAAACCATCATGGTGAATTGCAACCCCGAGACGGTGTCAACGGATTACGACACGTCTGATCGCCTCTATTTTGAACCCCTGACCCTAGAAGACGTTCTGGAAATCGTGCATCTGGAAGCACAGGCGGGCACATTGGTAGGCGTTATTGTCCAACTCGGTGGTCAGACCCCTCTGGGCCTGGCGCAAGCACTCGCCGATGAAGGCGTGCCGATTGTGGGAACCTCCCCAGCGGCGATTCACCTCGCCGAAGAACGCGGTGCTTTTGGTCAGGTTCTCGCCCGAGCCGGTTTGCCGGCTCCCAAGCACGGAACTGCAAGTTCTTTTCAGGAAGCGCAACTCATCGCCGCTGATGTGGGTTATCCAGTGTTGGTGCGGCCGAGTTACGTTCTCGGGGGCAGAGGGATGGAGATTGTTTACGACGATTCGATGTTGGCCGACTACCTCGAGCGATCCACTGATATCAATGCCGATCACCCCGTGCTGGTCGATCGATTCCTCGACGACGCTATCGAGATTGACGTTGACGCGATCTTCGACGGCACTGATCTTTACCTTGCCGGTGTGATGGAGCACATTGAAGAGGCTGGTATTCATTCCGGCGACTCCGCCTGTGCGCTGCCCCCCATCACGCTGGGACCGGCAGAAATCGAGCGCATCCGAGAATCGACGCGTGCCATCGCTGAAGGTGTCGGGGTGGTTGGCCTGCTCAATGTCCAATATGCACTGGCAGAGGGGGTGCTCTACGTCTTAGAGGCGAATCCACGTGCATCTCGGACCGTACCTTTTGTCTCCAAGGCAACTGCCGTTCAGGTAGCGAAGGCTGCCTCTCGGGTGATGCTCGGGGCATCCATCGCTGACCTTCGGACTCAAGGTTTGTTGCCCCTTCACGGAGACGGCGGCACATTGCCCGAGGGAACAGCAGTCTCGGTCAAAGAAGCGGTCCTTCCTTTCGGCAGATTCCATGGCGTCGATACCGTCCTCGGTCCAGAGATGCGTTCCACGGGTGAGGTCATGGGAATCGACGACACATTCGGGGTGGCATACGCAAAATCTCAAGATGCTGCTTACACCGGCGGATTGCCATCCTCTGGTGTCGCCTTTGTTTCCCTAGCTGATCGTGACAAGGACGCTGCGGTTGGTCCAGTCCGCCGGCTCAGTGAGATCGGTTTCACCATTGTTGCCACGTCGGGCACGGCTCAATTCCTCAAGGGACACGGAATCGAGGTTGGAATTCTCCGCAAACAGCATGAGGGTAGAGGCGCCGCCGGCGAACCCACCTCGGTCGATGCCATCATGAACGGTGACGTGGATCTCATCGTGAATACGCCTTATGGTGTTGGGCCTCGGGCCGATGGCTACGAAATCAGAACAGCTGCGGTCACCAAAGGCATTGCGTCAATTACGACCGTGCAAGGTTTGTCCGCAGCGGTGCAGGGAATCGACTCAATGCAATCTATGCAACCAGGAGTGCGGTCCATGCAAGAGCACGCGTTAGATGTGGCTCGGCTGCGGGCTGAAGCGGATGCACTCGATGGTCGGGGGTGATGAGCGTGACACTGCAAGTGACCTCGGAAGTACTCGACGTGCGTAGGGCTGGAAGTTATTTTGTCATTTCTCTCACTGCACCAGGAATCGCCGAGGTAGCCAAGCCTGGGCAATTCATCACGATTGCGATGGGCGGGGAAGAGTCAAGCATGATGCTTCGTCGCTCCTTCGCCATCCATCAGGTGCAATCGCGGGGCGTGTACGGCGGAACCCTAGACATCGTTGTTTCAGTTCATGGCAAGGGCACCAAGTGGTTGTCCGAACGCCGGCGCCACGACACCTTGGCCGTTGTGGGTCCACTGGGCACCCCGTTCTCGTTACCCAAATCTCCGGTTTCATGTGTCATCGTGGGTGGTGGTTACGGAAGCGCCCCGCTATTTGTGCTTGCTGAGCAACTTCGCGATCGAGGTTGTCGAGTTGATGCGGTGTTGGGTGCGAGCACCGAAGAGAAGCTTTTTGGCGTACTGGAGCTCAAACGACTCGCGACCGCTATCACTGTGACCACCGACGACGGATCCACTGGCATCAAAGGCAATGTCGCAGACGTACTGCCGGAGCTCATTGATCGTGTCAACGCTGACGTTGTGTACGCATGTGGGCCAATGGGGATGCTCGCTGCTGTCGCTGAAATTTCCACCCGCAAGCGTGTGTTTAGCCAGTGTTCAGTGGAAGAAGCAATGGCGTGCGGAATTGGCGTGTGTATGACCTGCGTTCTCCCGGTGATCGGCGATGACGGAATCACCCGCATGGTGCGTTCGTGCACTGACGGGCCCACTTTCCGCGGTGATCGGGTGCGCTGGGCCGACGTCGGAACGGTTCCCGAAGATACCTACGGCGCACCGGTGAGTGGTGTTCGCTCATGAGCCGCGCACTCTTTGTGAAGCCGTCGTCTTCATCTGGGCCCGCTTTGTCGGTAGACATGACCGCGTCATTTGCCGGTCTTGAGCTTCCCAGCCCCATGCTCACCGCATCTGGTTGTGCCGCGGCCGGGAAAGAATTGGATGCATTCTTTGACATCACTGCGATCGGTGGTGTTGTGACCAAGAGCATCATGATGCAGCCAAGGTCGGGTAGAGCCACTCCACGCATGGCTGAGACCCCGAGCGGAATGCTGAACTCGATTGGTCTTCAAGGCCCGGGCCTTGAACGGTTCATCGAAGAGGATTTGGCCTGGCTCAACAATCGCGGAGCCCGCACGATTGTGTCGATTGCGGGGGAGAGCGCCGAGGAATTCGGCAAGATCGCTCAACGATTGCGCAATGTAGGTGGGTTTGATGCGATCGAGGTCAACATTTCCTGCCCGAACGTTGCTGATCGGGGTCAAGTGTTCGCTTGTAATCCGGTGACCGCCGCTCAGGTGATTCAAAGTGTTAAGCGGAACTCTGATGCTCGCACTCCAATCTTCGCCAAACTCTCACCCGATGTCACAGACATCGTTGAGATTGCGGATTCGGTGATCAAGGCCGGCGCTACCGGTGTTTCACTGATCAACACCCTGCTCGGAATGGTCATCGACCCTGTCACGATGCGTCCTGCCCTAGCTGGAGTGACCGGGGGCCTTTCAGGCCCAGCGATTAGACCCGTTGCCGTCAGGTGTGTGTGGAGTGTGCGGCAAGCCTTCCCGGACGTTCCCATCATTGGAATGGGTGGGATCAGATCGGGAGCCGATGCATTGGAATTCATACTGGCGGGGGCGAATGCGGTGTCCGTGGGAACCAGTATCTTCAATGACCCATCAGCGCCGTTCCGCATTCATGGCGAATTGCAGTTGGCGCTGGCTGAGCATGGTTTCTCCTCTCTTCAGCAAGCAGTTTCCTACGCGCATCGGCCTGCCGATACCACTCGCGAAGTCCCGATCACCTCAGAGCAGTCATCTGATGATGACTGGGATTTCATTTCCGAATGAGTTCCATGCGTGTGACCTTCCCCCGTGCACCCATCGCGGTTGCGTTGGACGCCCCTTCACTGGCGGATGTGCGCACGTGGGCCGCGGAGACCACTCCCTTCGTGTCGTGTCTCAAAGTTGGGCTTGAAGTGTTTTACCGAGACGGCCGCGAGGCAGTGGTTGCTGCGCGCGAGGGTGCACTCTCTGCCGGAGTTACCGACTCCATGCTCTTTCTCGATGTGAAACTGCACGACATTCCCGCAACGGTTCGTGGAGCGGCAGATGCGCTTCGCGACATTGCGCCTGATTTTCTCACCGTGCACGCATCTGGTGGCCCGAACATGATCTCGGCAGCCTGTTTGGCCCTGCCTGATACTCGCATCACAGCTGTCACGGTCTTGACGAGTTTGGGCACCAACGATCTCGCCACCCTCGGTCTTGTTGGTCCGGCGGAGGAGATCGTTGTGCGGTGGGCATCGATGGCCGTTGAAGCAGGAGCCCGGGCCATCGTTTGCTCACCACTAGAAGTTGCTGCTGTGCGAGCCGTTGTTCCTGATGATGTTGTGCTGATAACGCCAGGGGTGCGCCCGGCAGGCGTCAGTACCGACGATCAAAAGCGTGTTACTACGCCCGAGGACGCGATCCGGCTAGGTGCCGACCTCCTCGTGATCGGACGACCTATCACCGGGGCAGCAAAGATGGCTGATGCGGCCCGAACTATCAGTCTTTCGTTGACCGAACGTGACGGTGCAACATGACGATGCCGATTCGAACTATTGAAGAACGTGATGCCGCGCTCGTTGCAGCGCGTGACGTGCGCCGAGCCAGAGCTCAACTGCGACATGACATCAAGAACGGACAGGTGAGTGTTCCCGAGATACTCACCGCATATGAATCCAACGAAGGTTGGGCAAAGGTCAAAGTGAATTGGCTCCTCGAATCCATCCCCGGAATGGGTCAGGTCAAGGTCGCAACGCTCATGGATCACTTAGGAATTGCGCCAAGCCGGCGCGTGCGTGGACTCGGAATTCATCAACGGGCAGCCCTCCTCGACTCCCTCGAGGGTCGCAATGTCTGACCTCGCCCCGCTGATTGTGGTTTCCGGTCCATCGGGAGTAGGGAAGAGCACCGTCGTCGCCGAAGTTTTGCGTCGCGATCCGAGTATTTGGTTGTCAGTTTCGGCCACTACCCGTTCGCCCCGACCGGGCGAAGCGAATGGCGAGCACTATTTCTTCATGTCCAATGAAGAATTTGATGCCCTTGTCGCGACGGGGGGTTTGCTGGAGTGGGCGCAATACGCTGGCAACCGGTACGGAACCCCTCGGGCTGCTGTTTCGCAGCATCGGGCAGATGGGCGGTTGGTACTCCTCGAAATCGAAGTTCAAGGCGCCCGCCAGGTGCGAAGCAGCGTGCCAGATGCCACTTTGGTGTTTCTAGCGCCGCCGAGTGCCGCCACTCTCGAGGATCGACTTCGAAATCGGGGCACCGAGGAGGAGTCTGTCGTGGCCGCCCGCTTAGAGGTGGCGACAGCCGAACTTGCCGCTGCGGGCGAGTTCGATCTGGTCCTGGTGAATGCCGAGGTCGATCAGTGTGCCCAGGACTTGCTAGACTTCATCTCGAGAGGCGCTGGCTAGAGGCTTATTACGGCCAGATGTTTCGAGACCCATTCGTTTCCCACCTGCAGATGAGGCTTGACCGTGAGCACAGGACGCCCAGAAGGCATCACTTACCCGTCTATCGATGCCTTGCTTGAGAAGACCGATTCCAAGTACTCACTGGTCAGCTACGCAGCAAAGCGCGCGCGTCAGATCAATGCCTACTACTCGCAGCTAGGCGAGGGCCTACTCGAGTACGTCGGCCCTCTTGTTGAAACCCACGTCCAGGAGAAGCCGCTGTCCATCGCGCTTCGCGAGATCGACGCCGGTCTACTCACTGTTGTTCCGTTTGATCCAGCCGAGGAACAGGTAGTTGTAGAAGTTGTCTCAGCAGCCGATCCCTTCGCACTTGTTGAAGAGGAGACGACCGACTAGTTCGGTCGTCTAACACCCGATGGTGCAGGAGTCACCTGTCGTATTGGGTGTGTCCGGTGGTATTGCCGCCTATAAGGCTGTTGAGCTGCTCAGAAATCTTCGCGAATCCGGGATTGACGTTGTTGTTGTGCCCACGGCTAATGCACTTCGATTCGTTGGCGCCCCCACATGGGAGGCGCTCTCTGGCCGACCAGTAGCGACCGATGTGTGGGCCAACACCCACCAAGTGCCGCACGTGCGGTTAGGTCAGCAGGCACGTGCAGTGGTGGTTGCACCAGCCACCGCTGATCTCCTTGCCCGGGCAGTTTCGGGAATCGCCGACGACCTACTCACCAACACCTTGCTCACTGCCTCGTGCCCCGTGATCATGGCTCCTGCCATGCACACGGAGATGTGGCAACACCCCGCCACCCAGCGAAACGTGCACATCTTGCGAGAACGTGGGGTGGTCGTGCTTGAACCCGCAGTGGGCCGGCTCACCGGCACTGACTCTGGACCAGGCCGATTGGCAGATCCATCGGCAATTGCCCACGCGGTTCGTGATGTTCTTCGCCGCCGCCCCCGGCCCGATTTAGCCGGATTGCGCGTGCTCATCAGTGCAGGTGGTACCCGAGAAGCGTGGGATCCCGTCCGATTTATTGGCAACCGAAGCAGTGGCCGGCAAGGCATCGAACTCGCCAGAACCGCCATCAGCAGGGGGGCGCAGGTCACACTTGTGGCCGCTGCCATTGAGGTGGAACCACCTGCCGGGGCTCTCGTTGTGCGCGTGGAGTCCGCTGAAGATCTCAGATCGGCAATGCATGCGCACGCTCAAGACGCCGATGTGATTGTGATGGCGGCAGCTGTTGCAGATTTCCGTCCAGCAGATATCGCCAGCGGAAAAATCAAGAAGAGCAACGCAGACGGAGTGCCTGAGTTGTTACTCGAACGAACCGCCGATGTGCTGGCGGAATTAGTGGTGAAGCGGGGTAGCGCCACGTCCCCTCTCATCGTGGGTTTCGCTGCCGAGACAGCCCGGGATTCTGAGGATTTGTTTGCCCTGGGGCAAGAAAAGCTCGCGCGGAAGGGCTGTGATCTACTCGTCGTCAACGACGTAGCCGCCCATGAGGTTTTCGGGTCGACGCACAATTCGGTACTGATTCTGGGGGCGGCCACCTCACCTGTACTGCTTGATCGCCTACCCAAAGAGGAAATTGCTGATGCGCTTTGGGACACGGTTCGTGATCGGATTACGGCCAGATAGCGGTTGCTCGTGTAGGGTTTTATTCGGTCAAGAGCACCAGCGCTAAGTCCCGGCTCGCTGGTCGGCAACCCTCCTCCGCGGTGGGGTGCTCCGGGAGCAGACCAGGCCTCATCCGAGGCAAGCGCGAGTCCTGTCCGCAGGGCTGCGAGGAGCTTGATTTAGGGAGAGTTACACGTGTCGCACCGCTTGTTCACATCAGAATCAGTCACTGAGGGTCACCCGGACAAAATGGCAGACCAGATTAGTGATGCCATCCTCGACGACCTATTGCGCCAGGACCCGCGCAGTCGGGTGGCTGTCGAGACGATGCTGACCACCGGCCAGGTGCACGTTGCTGGCGAGGTCACCACCGAAGGTTTTGCAGATGTCATGAAGTTGGTTCGCGATACGGTCATGGAAATTGGTTATGACTCTTCGGCCAAAGGTTTTGATGGCGAGTCGTGTGGCATCTCGGTGTCGATTGGCAAGCAGTCACCAGATATCGCGCAGGGCGTTGACGATGCAATCGAAGAGCGCGAGGGTGCAAGTTCTGACCCACTTGATCGGCAGGGCGCAGGTGACCAAGGCTTGATGTTCGGTTTTGCCTGCACGGACACTGTTGATTTGATGCCGCTGCCGATCTCGCTTGCACAGCGCCTCGCGCAGCAGCTCACCGCTGTGCGCAAAGACGGAACGATGCCGTACCTGCGACCAGATGGCAAAACCCAGGTCACCATTGCTTACGACGAGAACGATCGGCCCATAAAGATCGACACCGTCGTCGTCAGCAGCCAGCATGCCCGAGACATTAGTTTGGAAAACATGCTCAATCCCGATGTGCGCAAGTACGTCGTAGAGCCCATCTTGGCGACGATCGATCTGGATTCCAGCGATTACCGTTTGTTGGTGAACCCCACCGGTCGCTTTGAAGTTGGCGGTCCGATGGGTGATGCTGGTTTGACTGGTCGCAAAATCATCGTTGACACCTATGGCGGTATGGCTCGTCACGGTGGCGGAGCGTTCTCGGGTAAGGATCCTTCAAAGGTGGACCGTTCAGCCGCATACGCAATGCGTTGGGTGGCGAAGAATGTTGTGGCTGCGGGTCTGGCCACGCGCTGTGAGGTCCAGGTTGCATACGCCATTGGCAAAGCTCACCCAGTGGGTCTGTTCGTCGAGACATTTGGAACGGGTGTCATTGCCGATGAAGCCATCCAAGAAGCGGTGCTGCGAGTTTTTGACCTGCGCCCGGCCGCCATCATTCGCGACCTAGACCTGTTGCGGCCCATCTATCGGGTGACCAGCGCATACGGTCACTTCGGCCGCCCACAGGGCACGAACGAGCTGCTCGATTCCGATGACCCGACCAAACGCACGAAGGTTGGCCCCACATTCACTTGGGAAAACACCGATCGCGCAGAGGATCTTCGCTCGGTAGCTGGCATCTAGTCAGGGGGACAGCATTCCCGACTCGGATCAACTGACCCTGATTGGCGCACCCGCTCACAAGGCTAAGCGCGTGAAGGTGGCTGAACCGACAGCCGCCACCAATCCGGTAGCGGTGGTGCGCATCGATACGCCTGTGCCCCACCTGGATCGGGATTTTGATTATTCAGTGCCAGCTCGGTGGTCAGATCTAGCGGTGGTGGGTGCCCGGGTTCGGGTTCGTTTTGCAGGTCGATTGATGGATGCCTGCATCGTCCGGCGAGCACCCGCATCAGACCTTGCCACTCTCAAACCCATCGACCGCGTAGTCGGTTCGGTTCCAATGTGCACAACGGAGAGTCTGCAGTTGATTGCGGCCACAGCCAATCGCTACGCAGGCACTTTGTGGGATGTCATGCGTACCGCGGTGCCACCTCGGCATGCCCGCGCTGAGGCGGTGTTGCCCGAGGTGAGCCACTGGCGAAGTTCTGCAGTGGAACATGAACCCTCTTGGTCAGGGATCGCGCACAGCGCCGGACTGATGTCACGGATCGATGGCCCAGAACCAGTCAGGGCCGTCTGGAACAGTGTGCCCGGAACTGCCTGGACCGACCAAGTCGCTGAACTGATTCACCGGGTAACCCAAGCCGAATCTGGATCGGTGTTGGTGCTTGTGCCTGATGTGAGTGATGTCGAGCGCGTGTGCCAAGTGATTCCAGAGGCATGTGAAGCGGGCGCGGTTGCTGTCATTGGTGCACATGTGGGCCCGCAGGCCAGATACGCCGCTTTCCTGCGCGCAATGTTTGGCGCAGCCCGAATTGTGGTTGGTACTCGCACAGCGGCATTCACACCCATGCCTGATCTGCGTCTCATTGTCATGTGGGATGACGGAGACGATGTGTATGCCGATCCACACGCGCCATATTGGGACGCCAGGGAAGTGGCCGCACTTCGATCACATCTTGAGCAGTGCCACTTCCTCATCGGCGCTCCCGCTCGTACGGTGGTAGCGCAGCAATGGTGTGAGTCCGGATGGGCAACATCGCTCACCCCAGAAAAGAGCGCACTTGCTGCAATTGCACTGCGGGTGCAGGCCGTCGAGCCAGATGACTTCAAAAAGGACGAGGCTGCGGCGTACGCCCGTATTCCCAGTGCCGCATGGCACGTAGCTCAAACCGGACTGAAGACCGGACCAGTTCTAGTGCAGGTTGCCCGTCGCGGCTACGTGCCACTTTTGGCGTGCCAGAAGTGTCGAACCCCTGCGGAATGTTCCTGCGGGGGCGCGTTCGCACTCCTTTCCGGTTCGTCCATCCCGGTGTGCTCGCGGTGTGGCTCACTCGCGTCGAGTTGGCGATGTAGCCACTGTGGTGGTGGTGAACTACGCGCGGTGTCCATCGGTGTCGAGCGCACGGCTGAAGAACTAGGCAGAGCTTTTCCTGGGGTTCGCATTATTTGGTCGCAGGCCGAGCACATGGTGCGTGAGGTTTCTGCTGAGCCCGCACTCGTCGTTGCTACACCAGGCGCTGAGCCCGTGGCCGCAGCCGGCTACGAAGCCGTGATTTTGCTTGACGCCAATTGGGCTGGAGCGGGTCTCGGTGCGGGGGAGGCCCAGGTACGTAGGTGGTTCCATGCTGCCGCCCTTGCTCGACCAAAGGCGCACGTTATGGTCACGGCTCCCATCAATTCGGCCAGTGTTCAGGCATTAGTGCGATGGGATTCGGTGTGGTTCGCAGCGCGCGAACTGAGCGAACGTCGAGCTACCGGGTTGCCCCCAGCTAGCCGGGTCGCGGCGCTCGAAGGCGATCCAAGCTCAGTGCGAGAGGTAGAGCAGTCGATCGAGGTCGCGCACCGAACGTTGGGGCCGGCGGAGTTGGGGGATGGGAAAGTCCGCCTGCTTGTCCTCGTGGATCGAACGCTCGGGACGGGGCTGAGCGAGGAATTGTTACGAATTTCGGTGCGTCGATCTGCCGATAAGGCGGCGGTAAAGGTGCATGTGCAGCTCGATCCGCGGGAGTTGTGAGCCCAGGCTGGTAACTGTCCGGGCGGACCTAGACTAAGCACATGCCCGTGCAGCCCATTCGGTTTTTTGGAGACCCAGTGCTGCGAACTCCGGCAGCTGAGGTCACCACCTTCGACAAAGAACTTCGCAAGCTCGTTGCCGACCTCACCGACACCATGATGGATGCCCCTGGGGTCGGACTCGCGGCTCCGCAAATTGGCGTGTCCTTGCGGGTCTTCACATATTGGGTCGATGAAGAACCGGGTCACCTGATCAACCCCAATCTAGATCTTTCCGAAGATACAGAAGAAGGCGATGAAGGCTGTCTTTCCATTCCAGATCTGTCGTATCCCACATCGAGATCCCTGAGTGTTGTTGCAAAGGGAATGAATATGTATGGCGAGCCAGTGGTCATTGAGGGCAGCGATCTACTCGCCCGATGCGTGCAGCACGAGACTGATCACCTTGACGGCATCATGTTCATCGATCGACTTGACGCTGCGACCAGGAAGATCGCGATGAAAGATATTCGCGAGTCTGAGTGGTTTGCCGAAGAACCGGCCACCGTCAAGATCAGTCCGCACCCGATCTCTCAGCGCTGGCTTTAATGATGTTATGCGCCTGATCTTTGCCGGAACGCCTTCTCCCGCTGTTGTCGCATTGGAGGCTTTGCTTGCCTCACACCATGAAATTGTTGCAATAGTCACGCGCCCAGATGCCCCCGCGGGTAGAGGAAGAACCCTGGTGCCGAGTCCGGTTTCAGAATTGGCCAAGTCGCATGGAATTGAAGTGCTCACACCGACATCACCGAGTGATCCTGATTTCATTTCCAGGTTCGCAGAGTTTGCTCCCGATTGCGCGCCGATCGTTGCTTTTGGCGGTTTGATCCCGCCCGCTTTGCTCGATGTTCCAAAATTTGGCTGGATCAATCTGCACTTTTCACTGTTGCCCAGATGGCGGGGTGCGGCGCCAGTGCAACATGCGATTTGGAATGGCGACGATGTAACAGGAGCCACAACCTTCGTCTTGGAGCAGGGGCTCGATACTGGACCAATTCTGGGTCAGGTCATCGAGGAAATTGCCCCAGTGGATACATCAGGGGCGTTGCTGGATCGGCTCTCTGTGGTGGGTGCGCAACTTCTGGTCGACACCCTCAACTCTCTCGAAAACGGAACCGTGAAGGCCATTGAACAAAGTGGTGCCGGCGTCACAACGGCCCCGAAGATCACTGTTGCCGAAGCGAAAATTCATTGGAGTGCAAACGCTGAATCAATCGATCGACAGATCCGAGCCTGCACACCTCATCCAGGTGCCTGGACCTCCTGGGGAGATCAACGAATCAAGATTGGTCCCGTTTCTATTTCAGCTCAGTTGGTTGAAGTGAGTCTCGGCGCTCCAGGTAGCGCTGCGTTGATTGACCATCACGTAGTGGTCGCAACAGGTGGTATCCCGGTGCAGTTGGGGCTTGTGCAACCACCCGGAAAGAAGTTGATGCCAGCAGTTGACTGGTGGAGAGGCTTAAGGTCAAAAGATGTCATCTTCTTCTGATGCACCGCGGCTCGCCGCCATGGAAATGTTTCGTGCGGTGCGCGATGATCAAGCCTATGCGAACCTGTTGATGCCGTCGCTGTTAGAAAAATTCGG
>CAIXFB010000268.1 GCA_903918595.1 uncultured Actinomycetes bacterium | reverse complement strand
GGCCGAGAGCGAGCCGGGAACCTGTGGGATGTTGGCCAACTCGTCCGGTGGGAGCTCGTAGAGATCCTTATCGACCGGTGCCAATGGCTCGATCTTGTTCTTGATGCCGTCAAGGCCGGCCATGAGCTGTGCTGAGAAGGCGAGGTACGGGTTGCTTGACGGGTCAGGCACGCGGAACTCGATGCGCTTGGCCTTGGGCGAGTTACCGGTGACCGGGATGCGGATGCATGCCGAACGGTTGCGCGCCGAGTAGACCAAGTTCACTGGCGCCTCGTAGCCGGGCACTAAACGGTGGTAGCTGTTGACGGTCGGGTTGGTGAACGCGAGCAGTGACGGTGCGTGCTTGAGCAGGCCGCCGATGTACCAGCGGGCGATGTCGGAGAGACCGCCGTAGCCCATCTCGTCGTAGAACAGCGGCTCGCCGTCCTTCCACAGTGACTGGTGGCAGTGCATACCGGAGCCGTTGTCACCGAAGAGGGGCTTGGGCATGAAGGTTGCGGACTTGCCGAACTGCCAGGCCACATTCTTGATGACGTACTTGAAGAGCATCAACTCGTCGGCTGATGCGGTCAACGTGTTGAAACGGTAGTTGATTTCACCTTGACCAGCGGTACCAACCTCGTGATGGGAGCGCTCTACATGCAGGCCCACCGCGATCAGCTGGTTGACCATCTCGTCGCGAATATCAGCGAAGTGATCGACAGGGGGAACGGGGAAGTAGCCGCCCTTGTAGCGGGTCTTGTAGCCGAGGTTGCCGCCCTCTTCCTTACGGCCGGTGTTCCACGCACCTTCGATGGAGTCGATGTAGTAGTAAGACGAATGCTGGTTGGTCTCGAAGCGCACGTCGTCGAACACATAGAACTCGGCTTCAGCACCGAAGTAGACGGTGTCGGCTATACCAGTGGACGCGAGGTAGGCCTCTGCTTTTGCGGCAACGTTGCGAGGGTCTCGGCTGTACTGCTCGTTCGTGAATGGATCACGAATCGAGAAGTTCATCACCAGCGTCTTGTTGTCGCGGAACGGATCAACGAATGCGCTGGTGGGATCGGGCATCAACTTCATGTCGGACTCGTGGATCGCTTGGAAACCACGAATCGATGATCCATCGAACATCAGGCCATCGTCGAACACGTCCTGGTTGAAGGACTCGACAGGCATGTTGAAGTGCTGCATGACGCCGGGTAGGTCGATAAATCGAACGTCGACAAACTTCACGCCCTCGTTCTCGATGTACTGGAGAACCTCTTCGGAGTTTTTGAACATGATTCCTCCTGCACCAGGTAGGTGCTCGCCTCGCGCAGAGACCGGGTGCCTCTGGACCCCCTGAATCTAGAAGCCCGGAGTGTCACACGGGTATCTCGTCTGTTTCGTCCGTGTTAACGATGCCTTGGCCCCGCCGTGACCCTTTTCACACTGGCGGCTAACGTCGGAGGGTGGAATCAGCCGGGCTAGGTCGCAGAGTCGCGGCGATCGCCATTGACTGGGGTGTGAGCATCCTGGTGGCGCGCCTGGTGTTTCCTCAGTTTGGCTACCTCACTGATGAGGGCTCCATTGCGATTCTGGTGGTCTTTGCAGTGGAAATCATCCTCTTGACGTGGCTCACTTCGGCCTCTTTTGGTCAAAGACTGCTGGGGCTTCGCGTATTGAGCCTGTCCGGGGGCCGGCTCTCACTTGGCCGGGTCGCGCTTCGCACCCTGCTGATCTGCCTCGTCATTCCGGCAGTGGTCTATGACAGCGATGGCCGCGGATTGCAAGATCGGGCGGCAGGATCGATCGTGATCCGGGCGTAACTCCAAGTTCGAGGCCCAATTGACGGTTCTCGAGCCCCTCCTGACCTCTACTGGACTCACACGAAGGTGATGACCAACTCTGGGAATTGCCCAAGAGCGTAACGACAGGTTTCGCCAACCGAGACCGGTCGGGGCGTGATGATCGAGCCCAGCAAGATGACATCACCGGCTTGTAGGCAACGGCCCAGTGCTGGTGCGGTGTTCGCTGCGTGGGCCAACACCTGGCGCAGGTTCCCGGTGAGCGCGGTGGCATCGGTAACTTCGACAGTCTCATTGTCGTGAGTGAATTTTGCGTTAAGTTCGCCGATCCCCTCGATACTGAGTTTCGGATCGGGTGCACCAAGTAGATAGGCGCGCTGAAAGATATTGCCGGCCAAGATTCGATGCGGATCGGCCGGTGCGTGGTCAAGGTCGGCCATCTCAATCGCGTTCCCCACCCCAGCAAGAAACTTGTGGATCTCATCCGGCGGTGTTCCAGGAGGAACATCTGCACCGATCCACGCTGCGATCTCGGCCTCGATCACCGGTTTGGTCCATCCGGCGAGCGCGATGCGAGCAGGTTCAGCTCCTTCGGGTGCAAAGATTTCTGATTCGGCGAGCAGGTGTCCCATTAGCGGGGCATCGAGTCGAAGAAGTTCCATCCCGCTGGGGGAGCCGAAGCCGATCTTCCAGCCTGATTGCCGTGCACCAGATTGCAGCCGTGCATCAATAAGTTCACGTTGCGCTGCAAGTCCTGAAGCGACTCGTTCTTCGACTGAAGTGTCAGGCATGAAAATGCTCATCGGGAACCGGCTCGGTGAGATCAACCTCGTAGCCAGCGTCTTCAAGTGATCCTGCACCGCTCCAGCCCCAGACCAGCACCACGTCTGTGTCCGAGGTGTTCTTGAATCCATGCCAGTGACCGCGCGGGGTGAAGACCACATCACCTTCGCCCGCTTCCTTAACACCATCGTTGGTGTACATCACTCCACGACCTTCGAGGACGATCCAGAACTCCTCGCAATTGAAGTGCCGGTGCTTGTCATGCATCGCTCCGGGCGGCAGAACGGTCCAGCCCAACAAAAACCCGTCGGAGTTGCCGTTCGCCTTATCGACGAGGAACTGCACCTGCATGTTGATCCAGCCCTCGTCGCGCTTGAGGCCCTGAACAACTGGAACATCGCGAAGATTCGTGACGAACTGCTGAGCATCGTCATCGTGGGAGTGAGCGGTCATGATGAAAGTCCTCCCATGCGTCGGTACGCCTCGTGAGCGATGACAAAGTCGTTGTGGTCGATACCCATGCCACGGCAGGCGTTCATCATCTCGTTGGCTGATGACGCCATGGGCAAAGGCATGCCGAGCAGTCGACCCTGCTCTAGGACGAGAGTCATGTCTTTCTGCTGCAGGGTGACGTCGGCGAGAGGCTTCTCGGGCATGTTGCCTTCTAGGACGAAGGGTCCGCGATAGCCGAGAACAGGTGAGGCGGCAACGCTGTTCAGGATCGCGTCGACAACTGCTTCCCGCGAGACGCCGCCCTTCTCGGCAAGCGCCACGGCTTCACCGAATGCGATGACCTCGGTCATGAGTAACAGGTTCACGGAGAGCTTTGTCTGAACGGCAAGTCCGCTGCTGCCGATGTAGGAAACTTTGGGGCCGATATCGAGCAGGATCGGTCGGACCTTCTCAAAGGCGGCTTCGTCGCCACCCACCATTACTGATGCCACTCCATTGCGCACAGTCACGGGGCTTCCGGAGATCGGAGCATCGAGCATGACGCGGTCATGATCGCTGAACGCGGCACTCACGCGCCGGCTCACTACGGGAGAGATCGTGCTCATGTCGACGTAGATGCACTCGGCGGAGATCCCGGACAGGATTCCGTTCCGGCCCAGGGCGACTTCTTCGACAGCATGCGCGTCGGTCACGATGGAGAAGACCACATCAGCATCGGCACACGCATGAGCCGGTGTCTGCGCGACGGTCATCCCCAGAGCAACGAGGTCGCCCTCCTTACCGAGGGACCTATTCCAGCCCACGACTTGATGTCCCGCCTCAAGCAGCCGAGGAATGATTACCTGGCCCATATCTCCGAGGCCGATGAAACCGATGCGCGCCATTTTTCTCCTTGGTTGTCGAACAGTTGGGGAGTGCAGGTGAAATTAGACGTCGCCTTCCCCATGCACGTGGTAGCTGAGTTCGCGCGCAGCGACCCTGCCCTTGATGTCGGTGCCGGTGGGCTGCCATCCGCAGACGTTCACCTCAGGAGGCCAGACGGTGCGACTTTCGCCAGGAACGAAGAACTCGACGAAGACCATGTCGGTGTCGGTGTCGTTGAAGAACGAGTGCAGTTCGTTCTCAAAGTTGTAGAGGAAGTCTCCGGTGTTCAGTGCTATCTCATCGCCCGCGAGCACCGCGGTGCCAGCGCCGGACACAATGAACTGGAAGTGCTCTGCGCCTTCATGGTGATGCGCGGCGCCTGACGCGCCGGAGGGGTACATGATCATCTCGCCCTTGACCGCCTCAGTGCCCCAGAGGCCGGTGCTTGCAAGATAGATGCGTTGTCTGGTGTCGTGCTCGGAGTTCAGTACGGGCTCCGTACTCCAGTCGATGCGGCGCACCGTGTTTAGGGGAAGGGCTGGGTCGTAGTCAATGGCATGCGGTACCCGACACACCAGCACGGTGGCATCTGCGTTCGTTGAGAGCTCGGCACTCGCGCCCCTGGCCAGCATCGTGACAATGAATCTGTCCGTGGGCTGGCCATCGAGGGTCGTCTCGCCATCGAGGACTTGGAGCCACGCGAGCTCATCACCAGAGGTGGGCACCAGATAGCGCGTGCCTGTGGTCATGGAGAGGATTTCGACACTGAGGCGACCGTCTGCCAGTCGATTGGGCGGCAGGATCCACTCCCGCGAGATGCCGGGGGCCAGAAAATCTGCGACGCGCTCGTCGGCACGGACGATGAACGGCATCTGTCTGCACTCCTCGGGTTTGACCACGCGACGTGCGTGGTCCTGCTGAGGTTAGACGGCTAAGCGCGGTGAATGCAATCGATTGCGAAAAATTGATATGTTCGGGCTCAGCGCTGGCGACGTACCTGGCGCGCACTTGTCGGCACCGGACCTTTGGGGATCGGCATGGCGCCCTGAGCGTTACCCAATGCATCGAGGCGCCGGCGGACTTCGGTGACCTCTCCACCGCGAAGATTTCGGGGCAACTTCGCCAGAGTCTTCTGCAGTTTCATCAGGCTCACCTGATCTGCCTCTTCGCCCACCTGAATTTCATAGATGGGAATGTCAGGGACCCAGCGCGCAGTCTTTTTGCGTTCATTGGCGAGCATGTGGCCCACTCGCGAGGATGGACCTTCGGAAATCAGCACCACTCCGGGCTTACCCACCACGCGGGTAATCAGATCTTGGCTCTTGCTCACAGCCACAGCAGGAGTGACGGCCCATTTGCTCCGCAGGGATTGCACGACGGCAGCTGCGGCTCCGGGCTGGCCTTCGATCTGCTTGTAGGCGGCCTTCATCGCGCGCCTGCTGAACCAGTATGTGGCGGCTAGCAAGCCGGTGGGAATTGCTACGAGCAGCCCAGTGGGCCAATTGAGAAATATGGAGACGGGGACACCGACAAGGAGGCCAACGCCGATGAAAATGCCGCCCACTTCGAGGGGGAGGGCTGGGTATGCGTTGCGGGTCATTGACCAGTTTTGGCCAATGGCAGCAAGGCTTGAGCGAATTCGTCCTTTGGCCATGAATCTAAGCCTAGGCGGAGCAGCGGCTCAGTAGGGCTGCAGGGTGATGGAGTCGCCGGCCCGCACGATGCCTGGATGCTCGACCCAACCGGTGATTCCGCGAAGTCCCATTGCTGCCTTGGGGAAGGCCTCGGCTGGACCGCCGTATCTTGCAGCCACCATCCGCCCGGCGATAGTGCACGGGTTGTTTTCACCACCGGTCAGCAGCACCACACCAGAGCTGAAGACCAGTCTGGTCATGGGCGCTAGTGCGGTCAGGTCAGGCAGGCCAGCAGTGCAGATGTTGTCGGCGATGATGCCTGGCCCGATCATTTCGATCCCAAGGTTGGTCGCGATAGTGGCCAATTCTGCAACGTCGACGATCGAGATTTGGCGGTGATTCTTGATTGTCGTGCCGCGCTCGAAAACAGGTTTTTGCCGCGCATCTGAATTCATGGTCAGGCCGTAGTGGCGATCTCCAACTGGACCGCCCCAATCAAGGACGAGTTCAGACGTTTCCACGGGAACCTCTGAGTCTGGGGGCCAAATGTGGGTTGCGACAACTTCACCCGTCATGCGGATGCCCGGGCTGCCATGGCCTGCGCGTAGAGCCTGCCCGCCCGGTAACTCGACCGAACAAGAGGACCGCTCATTACTCCGAGGAATCCGATCTCTTCAGCTCGCGCAGACCAGGTCACGAACTCATCGGGATGAACCCAGCGTTCAACTGGGTGATGACGTGCACTCGGTCGCAGGTACTGGGTGATCGTGATGAGCTCGCACCCAGCTGCGTGCAAATCAACGAGAGCTTGATCGATCTCCTCGTCTGTTTCACCCATGCCCAGAATTAAGTTGCTCTTGGTCACCAGATCGGCAGCACGCGCCTGTGTTAACACATCAAGGCTGCGGTCGTAGCGGAAGGCCGGGCGAATTCTTTTAAAGATGCGCGGGACTGTCTCGAGGTTATGGGCGAGCACGCTAGGCGCTGAAGCGAATACTTCACTCAGCAGTTTCGGATTACCCGAAAAATCCGGAATGAGTACTTCGGTGCCACAATCAGGATTCAGTTCGCGGATGAGTCGCATAGTTTCGGCATACAGCCAAGCACCCTCATCGGGTAGATCATCGCGAGCAACTCCAGTAACCGTTGCATAGCGCAGACCCATCGTGCGCACAGATTCTGCAACTCGCCGTGGTTCATCGGTATCAAGGGGTTCTGGCTTTCCCGTATCAATCTGACAAAAATCACAGCGCCTTGTGCACTGCTCCCCGCCGATGAGGAACGTGGCCTCACGGTCTTCCCAGCACTCGTAGATGTTTGGACAGCCCGCCTCTTGGCAGACCGTGTGGAGGCCTTCAGATCGCACGAGTTCCCTGATCTGGGTGTACTCGGGCCCGGTCTTCATGGATGTTCGAATCCAGTCGGGTTTGCGCTCGATCGGAACCGCAGAGTTGCGGGCCTCGACGCGAAGCATGCGTCGACCTTCACTGTCAGTTGTCACGAAGGAGGAATCGGTGCTCACAGGCCCAGCCTACTCAACGACGATAGCTTCCAGCCGAGCTGTCACAAGGGGCAGAACTTCAGCGATTGTGACATTCCGGCCAAGCTCCTGCGAAAGAGTTGTGACGCTGGCATCTTTGATCCCGCATGGGACTATCTGGTCGAAGTAGCGAAGGTCGTTGTCGCAGTTCAGTGCGAAACCGTGCATGGTGACACCCTCTGAGACTCGGATGCCAATAGCAGCGACCTTGCGATCCGGGCCGGTCTCGTCTTCTAAGACCCAGACTCCGCTGCGACCATCGACCTGCGTTGTCACAACACCCAACTCAGCGCAGACTTCGATCAGCATCGCTTCGATGCGGCGCACATGGGCAACCACATCCATGGGATT
>CAIXFB010000267.1 GCA_903918595.1 uncultured Actinomycetes bacterium | reverse complement strand
TGGGGCTACCTCAGCAGCAATACTCCATAAGGACTCACCTGGCTGGACAACAACTGTGGCTGATGCAGGACCTCCCGAGGAGGATCCTGCGTCGGCCGTGATCTGGCCCGAAAGCACCACCATGACCGAAAGCACCACTGATGCAACGGTTGCCAGAACGATCCGGCCCCGTTTGGTGAGCCGAATGGGGGCTACCGAGACCTTGTCTGGCCTGGTGTGCACGGTTCGAACCCGCTGAGCGGCAGCCTCTCGGGTGCGGAGGGGCCGGGTTGTCGCGATGGACGCGGGGAAGGGCGTCACGGTGGCCATGGCATTTCCTTTCGAACGGCTGTCCGATTGTTCGAACAGGTGTACGATTTGTAGCACAGTTGGGGGCGACACGTCCAGTACATTTCGAACAGGTGTTTGAATCCGTGTCGTTTTCTGGTTAATCTCCATCTGGAGAGGATGACCCAGGGGTCTGACATCTCTGCACGAAAGGCTTTGCGGCAAGGGTTGTCGCGGTGATTTTGTTCATGAAAGGGGCCGATAGTGGCTTCCAGGATCAATAAGCAATCCGGTGCGAGCCTGCATGAGTTTCCTGATGGTGCACCTGATGAAACTGGATTGACCCCTCGTCAGCGAGCAATCCTCGACATGATCCGTGCCACCATGGACGAACGTGGTTACCCACCAAGTGTCCGGGAAATTGGCGATGGCGTCGGCCTCACGTCGCCGAGCTCGGTTTCATACCAACTCGGTGTGCTGGAAAAGTTGGGCTACCTGCGCAGGGATCCCAATCGACCACGCGCGTTGGTGGTCTCTGACGCTCCGCTCACAGACGAGCAGGTTGCGGCCGCATCCGCGGATGATTCACGGGATCGATCGGCGGCCTACGTGCCCATGCTGGGTCGCATCGCGGCAGGTGGACCGATTTTGGCTGAACAGTCTGTTGAAGAGATTTTCCCGCTCCCCCGAGATCTTGTCGGCGAGGGCGAATTGTTCATGCTCAAAGTTGTAGGCGATTCCATGATCGACGCGGCAATTTGCGATGGTGACTGGGTGGTTGTGCGCAGTCAGCCCAACGCGGATAACGGAGACATAGTTGCCGCGCTCCTCGGCGATGAGGCAACCGTCAAAACCTTCAAGAGGCGCGACGGGCATGTGTGGCTGATGCCGCATAACCCGGCCTATGCCCCGATCCTCGGTGACCATGCACGAGTGCTGGGCAAGGTTGTTACGGTGTTGAGGAAGCTCTAAACACCAGCGTCGCCATTGAACTCTTCATTCAGGCGAGTAAGTGCACCGATAACGGTGCTGCGGTCCGTTGTAAACCACAGCGGAGGCAGTGACTTGCGAAGAGCACCCGAGTAGCGAGCAGTTGCAAGTCGTGAATCAAGTACCGCAA
This sequence comes from uncultured Actinomycetes bacterium, assembly GCA_903918595.1. Classification (GTDB taxonomy): domain Bacteria; phylum Actinomycetota; class Actinomycetes; order S36-B12; family S36-B12; genus CAIXFB01. The sequence goes on along the minus strand of CAIXFB010000267.1, from coordinate 6,354 downwards.
CCACTCCTCGGTCAGTGCCTGATCGAATGAGACGACCCGCTCCCTGGGCAAGCAGTAGCCCTGCACGCGGAACGGATACCGATGCGAATCCAGAACCACCGGCTTCATCAATGACCGCTGAACGTGCTGACATCAGCGGGTCATCTGGCCGAGGGAACGGTATGCGATCAATCACCACACAGACGCATGAATCTCCAGGAACATCTACCCCTTGCCACAGCGAAACGGTACCGAGCAGGGTCGAATGCGGATCCGCCGCGAACCGTTCGACCAAGGGACTGACGCTGTCTCCACGGCGCTGCACCAGAATCGGCAGGTCTGTGCGCGACTCGAGACGAACCCGGAGATAGTCAGCCGCTCGTTCAACACCCCGCCAACTGCTGAACAGCGCAAGCGTGCGACCACCGGCAGCAACAATGAGATCAGCGAGTTCATCCAAAGCCTCCATGGCCACACCGTCTCGATCGGGTGGAGGAATGTCGCTAGCAACGTACAGAATCCCCTGCTTGGCGTAGTCGAATGGCGAGCCAACATCAACACTTGTCACGCGAGACGGTGGAACACCCACAGCGTCAATGAGTGCGTTGAACCCGCCATTAACCGTCAGCGTTGCGCTAGTGAGGATGACTGGAGTTTGGGCAAACAGAGATTTTTCTAATGTCGCAGCAACCGACAAAGGTGCCAGACGAAGCACCGCACCTCGACGTTCACCCGCCTCGAGCCACACAACATCGTGTCGACCGGCACTGAGGAAAGTACCAACAACATCATGAATCTCCTCTAGTGAACCTCGGGCCATTGCCCGAGCCGCAAGATCCTCAGGAGATGCACCAGATTCCGAGCCGATCGCGGCTATCGAGGAATGAGTAGCGTCTCTGGCAAGTGTCAAAGCCAACACCATATTCTTTGGCAACTCCAGAATGCGCTGTTCTTTGACCTGATCAATCGAGAGTGCTTCAAGACAATCAGCGATTGCTTCGGCGGCTGCAGTGAGCCGATCATGGGTGGCCTCATCCACCATTCCGCGTGAACGAGACAGCGCACGATCAAACATGCTGGCGCTGAGTTCAGCAGCGGATGCAGAGGTGATTCGATCCACCAACTCATGGGCCTCATCGATAATCACCGCGTCGTGCTCAGGAAGTACAGAAATCCCTTCAACCGCCTCAATGGCCAAAATCGCATGGTTGGTGATCACGATGTCTGCCTCTTGCGCCTCGAGTCGACGCAGGACCGTAAAGCACTCCTCACCAAATGCGCACCTGCTCTCCCCTACGCACTCTCGTCGACCCACGGAAAATGCTCGCCACACTCGGGGATCCATTTCACCCGGGTACTCATCCCGATCACCAGTTGCGGTTGTTTCCGCCCACTCTCGGACAGCAACCGCTTGCTCACCTAGGGCGCCGCGATCGGTTTCAAAGAGCGCTTGATCTTCATCTTCAGGGACGTAACCGTGCAGCTTTTGAAGGCACACGTAGTTATTGCGACCCTTGAGGACAGCAAACTTGACGGGACGACCAATCACAGGCTCGAGCGCATCAGCAAGTTTAGGTAAATCCCTCGTGATCAATTGTCGTTGCAGCGCAAGCGTGGCCGTAGCAACAATGACAGGCCCTCCTCCTTCAGCCGTTGCATGCAGGGCTGCGGGCACCAGATAGCCAAGGGACTTCCCAGTGCCGGTGCCTGCCTGAATCACTGCATGGCCAGAACCAGCGATCGTTGCACCAACCAGATTGGCCATAGTGTCTTGGCCGGTTCGGATCTCGCCACCAATCGAGTCGACCACTATGTGCAGGGCTTCGAGGATCTCATCGTCCTCAGGCACAGGCGGCACCTTCTAATTCCGTGGCCAACTCCTGCGGCGCTCGCGCGATGAGGTGCGTGCCATTCTCGCTGTGTTCGACACTGATCACCTCACCTTGCCTGTGCACTCTGGAGATGAGATCACCCCGTGTGAATGGAATCAGTACATCAACGGGAACAAAGGGATGAGGAAGGCGTTCCTCAATGGCTGCGATGAGTTCAGCTATTCCCACACCAGTCTTCGCGGAGACGATGAGGGAGCCGGGTTCATTGCGAGACAACGCTGTCAGATCGTGAATATCAGCAACATCGGCCTTATTGATCACAATCATCTCGGGAACATCATGGGCGCCGATTTCATTCAGCACTTCACGAACGGCATTGATCTGCCCCGTCGGATCCTCATCAGATCCGTCGACCACGTGCACTATGAGGTCAGCGTCCTTGACCTCCTCCAACGTAGAGCGGAATGCCTCAATGAGTTGATGCGGCAGGTGCCGAACAAATCCGACCGTGTCGGTGAAAGTCAACTCTCGGCCACCCGGAGTGGTGGCCTTACGGACTGTGGGATCAAGGGTCGCGAACAATGCGTCTTCAACGAGAACCCCAGCGTCCGTAAGCTGATTGAGCAGACTCGATTTTCCAGCATTCGTGTAACCCGCGATGGCAACTGAAGGAATCCCGGATGATCGCCTCGAGGATCTCTGCGTCTTGCGAGATTTCTCCATCTCTTTCAATTCACGACGAAGCTTGCTCATAGATGCCCGAATTCGTCGGCGGTCGGTCTCAATTTTTGTTTCACCCGGACCACGGGTACCCACACCACCTGATGCTCCACCCGCCCGGCCACCCGCCTGGCGCGACAAAGACTCTCCCCAGCCGCGAAGCCGCGGAAGGAGGTACTGCATTTGTGCGAGGGAAACCTGCGCTTTACCTTCACGACTTTTTGCGTGTTGGGCAAAAATGTCAAGGATGAGCCATGTTCGGTCCACGACTTTCACCTTGACGATCTCTTCGAGCTGTCGAAGCTGACCCGGGGTGAGTTCACCATCGCAGATGACAGTGTCAGCTCCGGTGGCAATCACAATCTGCCGCAATTCTGCCGCCTTGCCGGACCCCAAATAGGTAGCCGGGTCGGGTGCATCTCGGCGCTGAATAACCCCATCCAGGACTTCAGACCCCGCTGTTTCGGCCAACAACGCCAATTCACGGAGACTGCGCTCAGCCTCATTCACTGTGCCCGAGGTCCAGACACCCGCCAGCACGACCCGTTCGAGGCGAAGCTGCCGGTTCTCAACCTCGGTGACATCCTGCAGTTCTGTAGAAAGACCAGAAACCCGGCGCAGCGCCTGGCGGTCACGCAAATCCTGATCGCCCGTGGTAACCGCATACTCAGCTGAGCGCCCGTCCACGTTGTTACTCACCCCTACAGAGTGTCATGTGATGCGGCACCGATCAAACGCCCACATGAACCTGGCCTTGCGCCACGATGACTGCCGGGCCGCGCAACACGAGATGACCTCGGGCATCCTGACGCACGAAAACAGTGCCCCCTGGCACGTCGACCCGCCATTCATCGTGGGTGTTGTGCTCGTTGAAATGGCGCGACGCTGCCCAAACGGTCGCGCAGGCGCCCGTTCCGCATGAGAGCGTTTCCCCTACGCCGCGCTCATAAACCCGCATGGCAACATGGCGATCACCACGCTTGGTGACGAACTCCACGTTGACCCCATCAGGAAATGCACCCGCCGTGGTCACATTCGGAGCTTCAAGAAGGGAACCAGCGTGAGTGAGGTCGTCCACGAACACGACCGCATGCGGGTTAGGTACTCGGACCCCGACTAACGGCCACGATCTCTCACCAACAGTTACCTGCGCCTCTGCCCCAACTTCAACGAGTTCGATTGGTCCCATATCAATAGAGATGGAGCCATCAGAGTGAAGAACGCCCCGAATGAGGCCCGCCCGGGTCTCAAATTCGAGATCCTCACCATCCCAGAAATTGAGATACTGCAGCGCCCTCATGAACACCCGCGCACCGTTACCGCACATTTCAGCAAGTGATCCATCAGCATTCCGATAATCCATGACGAAGGTTCCGGAGGCGGCGTCTCGGGTGATCCGGATCAGGCCGTCACCACCAAGGCCGAAATGTCGGTCACACAAGGCGCTCACCTGTGATGCTGTGAGCACATATTCGTTTTCAAGGTCTGGGATAAGTACGAAATCGTTGCCCGAGCCATGACCTTTGAGAAACGGCAGCGTGTCAACAGTTTTCACGGTTGCGAGCCTAGATGGTCGCCCCTGAGAAGTGCGTTGTAGGCCGCATCTACCTTCTGGAGAACCGACGGCCATACCTGCTCTGGGAGCACCTGCCGGTTGTGCTGCGACATACTCCCTAGCGCCCTTCTATCCGCTGCGAGTTGCACGAGGGCCCTGGCCATTCCGGCGTCGTCCACGACGAGCACACCCTCTACCCCCTCGCGAATGAAGTCCACTGTTCCGGTCTGCGTTCGGGCCAGAACAGGAAGGCCAGCCGTGCGGGCCTCAAGCGCTGCGATACCAAATGATTCCTGGACGGATGGCTGAATGAAAAGTTCCGAGCGGGCAAATTGTTTGCGAATTTCCTGTGGAGTCAATCTTCCGGTGAAGGAAATCTCCGACTGAAGACCTTGTCGACGAACATACTTTTCTGCCTTGGCGCGCTCCGGCCCATCCCCAACCAGAGTTACCTTGACACTGGCACCATTTTCCAAGGCCAGTTGGGCAATCTTGATGAGAGGCAATGTGCGCTTTCGCGGCGCCATCCGAAGCACGGAGACCACTTCTAGTGAATGCGCAGGATTTCCATCCGGCATGTCGCGTAGTCCATCCGGGGCCCAGACCGCAGCGTCAATTCCATTGGGGATGATCGCAATTGGCCCCAACATCGGCAATGCTTGCTGAACTCGAATAGCGGCGACGCTGCTCACCGCAGAGAGTTGCATACGGTGCTGGTCGCGGCTGAGGAGTTGTTCTACTGCCGAATAACTGGGGCGCGCGATACTCCCCCACATGCTGTGCACGGTGACCAGCACTGGAATATCCATCCGCACAGCTGCTCGAATTGCCCCCCAGGCGAACGGTGAGACAACACCCATGTGTACGTGCACAACGTCGACGGGGTTCGCCATAAGCGCCTCAGAGACCACATGCGCCGTCCGAGGATGAATCGGCAATTGGAACGGAAGATTCAGGGAGAGCCGGTGAATGCGAAAACCACTGAGAGCCTGACTGCCAGACCCGTCGCCATCGGGCGTTGCGGTAATGACCTGGACGTCATGCCCGGCCTGTACTTGTCGAGCGGCTAATGAAGCGACCTGTGTTTCGATGCCGCCAGTGCGCGGGGCAAAGCAATCGCTGATCTGGGCAATTCGCACAGGGCTGACGCTACGCCACCAGCTACAACGCGCATCTGACAGCCAGAACCTTCAGATCTAGGCAGGTACTGAGCGCATAGGGCAGGATGAGGAGCACTATGGCGCACAAGACATTGGTGTTCGTTCACGCACATCCTGATGATGAGGCCCTGCTCACCGCAGGAACCATGGCAAAAGCCACTTCTCAAGGCCATCGTGTTGTTCTGATCGTGGCCACCGACGGAGCAGCTGGCTTGGCGTCAGCTCAATTCAGCGAGAACCTTGCCGAAACTCGCGCCCATGAACTAGAGATTTCCGCAGCTGCCCTCGGGGTGTCACGAGTGGTCAACCTAGGCTTTCCTGATTCAGGACTTGATGGCGAGGCCATGAACGCTTTCTCCCGGATGCCTCTGGTCGATGTGGCTGATCTCATTTCCGCAGTTATCAATGAAGAAGATGCAGACATATTGATTGGGTACGACCCCTCGGGCGGCTACGGTCACCCCGACCACTTGATGATCCATCGCGCTGCACGGGCCGCAGCCATGTTGTGCTCACGTGCCCCCGACCTTTTTGAGGCGACGCTCCCCCGTGAGCCAATCGCGAACGCCGTGAAGATCGCGGAGAGATTACACCTCACTCCTCGTGGTTTCGATGCTACGGAATTCGCCAACGCCTGGACGCCTCGCCGGGAAATCACACACACAGTTGACGTTTCCTCAACAATGCATGAGAAAGTCGCATCATTGCGCGCACATGCTTCCCAAGCGAGTGCAGATGGGACGGTTCGGACCCTCGCAGTGTTGACGAAACTACCTGCCCCCATCCGAAAACTGCTTCTTGGTAACGAGTACTACGCGCGGGTGCCGAATTCTTCGATGAGGACCATCGCTTGATCGATGAGATCGGGAGCATCGAAATCTAGCCACAAAATTCGGGGATCGGGGTTGAACCAACGTTGTTGGCGCCGCGCAAACCTCTTGGTCGCATCTACTGTTTCCCTACGAGCCTGATGCTCATCGATTTCGCCACTGAGGAACGACAACACCTGCGAGTACCCCAGAGCACGTGCAGCCGTGCGACCAAAGATGATTCCCGATGCCTGTAAATCCCGCACCTCATCAATGAAGCCGGCATCAAACATGCAATC
>CAIXFB010000266.1 GCA_903918595.1 uncultured Actinomycetes bacterium | reverse complement strand
GTGTTGAAACGCGCTCAGGCGGCTGCCTTGGAGCTTCAATCGGAGTCTTCCCGTGGGTAACTTCATCGGGGGCCTGATGGTGGCCGTGGGCATGATCGTCATGTTTGGTATCTGGATCTACACCACGGTGGTGTTCTTCTCCGTGGGAGATACCGGACTGGGAGTGATTTCACTTGTGGTTCCGCCGGCAGCGATCGTGTTGCCGTTCCTCATCTCACCGATACTCGGCATCATTGGAATAGTGGCCACGGTTGTCGCTTTTGCAGGATTCGCACTTCGCAACGACTAAGTGGTCGTGTCCCATCACATAGGGGGAAATATGGACGAGCACGCACCAACGGAAACAGGCCCAGGGGCTACTGCGCAGGCACCAACACAAGCGCGGTCTTCTTCACGGCTCGGCACTTACCTTGGCGCTGCTGGTTTGGTGTGCGGGGCCTTGGCGTTGTTGGCGGTTGTCAGTCTTCAGACACGCTTGATGGAGGTGCAGTCTTCACCTGACACTAACCAGGCGTCCAACATGGCCGAAGCCTCGCGGACACTTTTCGATGCACCCGATAATCTGGGAGCACTGCTTGAGTTGGTCCAGGCCAGCACCGTCACCATCGGGTGCAAGGACGCTCAAGGATCCGGGTGGGTTATCGAGCTCGGCAGCCCAAGCGCAGACGCCGATCCGGAAGCGATCGAACTTGATCGCAAGTTCCCGACAGAGGTCATCACGAACCACCACGTGATCGAGGAGTGCGTCGATACGCCACGCAAGGTCACCGCAACCGCAGGCGAAGACACGTACGACGCTGTTCTGTATTCCTACGATGAGGAGAACGACCTCGCACTCGTTGCCATTAAGCAGGATGTTCCACCGCTGGAGCTGAGTGAGAAACCCCAGCCCGGGTGGTGGGCAGTCGCAGTCGGAACCCCGTACGGCCTCGAAGGATCCGTCTCCATCGGGAACATCATGAACCTCGACGGCACCGACATCATCGCCACCACTCCCCTCAACAGTGGGAACTCAGGGGGACCAATGGTGAACTCTCGTGGAGAAGTTATCGGCACGAACACATGGACTCTCATCGGCGACGATGAGCCACAGGACTGGAATGTCGCCGTGGCTCACACCGCTCTCTGCGACATCTTGGTGGCTTGCGACGAGTCAGATAAGTGGGACTGATTCATTGGGAGAGCGGGTGACGGGAATCGAACCCGCGCTCCAACCTTGGGAAGGTTGTGTGATGCCATTTCACTACACCCGCCAAGCCTTGCGGCCTGAATGTTGAGAAGTGTATCTAGCGCCCAGGTTTGGTGCGCTCGGCGATGGCCTCTAGTTGCGCACCGATGTCTTCGAAGTTAGCCAGTGCCCCGGAGTAGTCGCGGTATGCGCTGAAAGCTTCAGTGAGAGAAAGACGATTGCGCAGGATGGGTTCAAGAGAAGCTTGGGTGTCTGTTGCTGCTGTGACAGCTCGCTCGTATGAGCGTTGGGCCTCTTTTGCCGCTTCGTGGATGCTTGACTTGGAAGCACCAGCGTTGGCGAGGCGATCGGTTTTCGCTGTTGCTCGCTGCAGGGCGAGCAGGCTTCTATCGGCTTTCGTTTGGGCGTTTGTGAGTGCCGCAGATTCACTCGGGGTGAAACGCGAGCTGTATTTCTGCACATAAGAGTTAAGAAGTTGGTTTTGGGTGGTTCGGAAGGTGGCTACGTCGTTCTTGGCTTCTTGGGTATCTGACATGAGGGTCGCGGCGGGACTGATTGCATTCGCGGGGGCAACGAGGCCCGAGGCCACGACCACCGCAAAGAGAGCTGAGAACAATGCGCGCATCACACCTCCTCAGACGCCCTGACCCTGCTTCGCGTTCCGCGCTAACCTAACTTCATGGACCAACGCAATGTATATGGCGAGGATCTGCAGATCTGCAGTACTGAGCCGCTGACCGGGTTCTACCGAGACGGCTACTGCAATACCGGACCAGAAGACCTTGGTTCGCACACCGTGTGCACCGTGGTCACTGCGGAATTCCTCGAGCATCAGAAGCAGGTCGGCAACGATCTGTCCACACCG
>CAIXFB010000265.1 GCA_903918595.1 uncultured Actinomycetes bacterium | reverse complement strand
GTCTTGCCGCGGAACCTCTGCAGAAGGCGGTCGTACGTTTTACGGGATTCCTTATCGCGATATTCCGGATCGGAATCGTGGTAGCCGCGGTGACGATCTTGCCGCAGCGGCAATACACCTTCGGGCACAACGATCTGCGCGCCGGACTCGCGAATAGCGAGGCACCACTCCATGTCAGCATTGCGATAGAACTTGGCTTTGGGGTGCGGAGGAACAGCGCGGGCAACATCAGTTCGCACGATCATGAGGTAGCCGAGCACCGCATCCACATCACCTGCACCTGCATCGGTGAAGGACCGCCATTCATCTTCGACACTTACGTTCACTCCGCGCCAGCCGGTTACCGCAACGCGAGGGTCATCGAACACTTCAAGCATCGGGGTGAATGCATCACCTTCAAGAACGGTCGAAACATCCATGATGCACAAGAGCGGTGCCGAGTTGATCTCGGCCAGTGCGCTCACCGATGCTGACCAACCAGCAGTGGTCAAGGGCTGATCGATGTGCAGTTCAACGAAGCGTCCGGGATGTTCGGTTGCAAACTCGTGAACCACTCCACCAGCACCATCAACGTTTGCGCAATCAAGGGCAACGATCAGCGAATTCTGCGGAGCAAAGGATGCAAGTGCAGAAAGGCAGGTACGCACATCTTCTGGGTAACCCGAAACAACCAGACCGATCACGAGGTCAACAGCAGGCAGCACCGGCGGCTTGGCAACGAGATCCTTGATCGAGGCATATACCTCAAAAGGTGGCTTAGCTACCAATTCAAAACCAGAAGCAGTGTCGATCACTTTCCAGCCAGCGGTAGCAATCGCGTCGCGAAGTTCATCGGAGCGCGCCCAATCCTTATCGGCACGAGCCTGCACGCGTTCCACTGCAAGCGCGGTGACCTCAGCAGGAGCCTGATCGCTCATGCGAGTCGAACAACCGCTCGGGCTTTGCCCAATACCGTTTGACCCTCACACACCGCAGACAAGGAAACGATCGCGGTTCCCTCTTCGGTTACTTCGAGAACAGAAGCGCTTACCTCGATGCTGGCGCCGACTTCATCGTCGGGCACGACCACTGGCCTCGTGAATCGACATGAGTAATCGGTCACGAACTCTGGCCCACCGGCCCAGTCGGTCACAACGTTGATGGCCAACCCCATGGTGAACATTCCGTGCGCAATCACATTGGGCAGTCCCACCGAAACAGCTACCCGCTCATTCCAATGGATCACGTTGAAATCACCCGAAGCGCCAGCGTAGGTAACGAGGTCAGCACGGGTGATGGAGAAAGTTTTTGAAGGCAACTCCATACCGACGGTTACTTCTGATCGAGAGACGCTCATGCGGCTGTCCCCCGCGCTACCAGCAGCATGGTTGCCGTCACCACGCGTTCACCATCGAGTGTTGCCGCATCTGCCCGCACGGTGATCATGTCGTTGCCGGCAGCGGACCGAATGTTCTCGATGGTCACCACGATCTCGAGTTCATCGCCGGCCACGAGCGGCCGTGCGAATGAGAAACCCTGTTCACCATGCACCACTGCTGAATAGTCGAGGCCAAGTTCGGGATCCATGATCACGACTTCAGCGGCTTTCATGGCGAGAGCAATCGGAAAGGTGACTGGAGCAACGAGATCTTGGTAACCAGCCGCGCGAGCGGCTGCCACGTCAAGACTTACCGGGCTGTCTGCACGAACTGCTCGAGCGAATTCGCGCACCTTTTCTCGACCCACGAGGTAGGTGCCACGAGCCGGGTACACCCGGCCGATGAAACTCGCATTGAGCACGCGCGAACCGCCTTTCGTGACTACTTACGAATGAGGCGTAGCACCTGGCGATAGGTGCCATCTGTGACCGTGCGTGAACGAGACGCACTGGTGATTCGAATCATCGAGTCTCTTTGTGCAGCGTGGACTTGCCGCACTTGGGGCAGAACTTCTTCATCTCGAGACGATCGGGGTCATTACGCCGATTCTTCTTGGTGATGTAGTTGCGGTCTTTGCAGTCCTCGCACGCCAAAGTGATCTTGGGGCGAACGTCGCTGGCCTTACCCATCAGTCTTCCTCTTCTCGCGAGCCTTGCACTGTAAGCGTCCGGCGCCGGCAGGTGCCGACCCCATCCTTCCAACCTCGAGTAGCGGAGGCCGGACTTGAACCGGCGACACAGCGATTATGAGCCGCTTGCTCTACCAACTGAGCTACCCCGCCGCACACACCCGATTCTCACCGGTTGTGACCGAGCCCCTTTACGGAATCGAACCGTAGACCTTCTCCTTACCATGGAGACGCTCTGCCGACTGAGCTAAAGGGGCGTGAAGCCCCGCAAGCGTACACAAGGGCGGGGGTGAAAACCCAATCGCTCCCTGCAGCGCGAATCGCCCGGTTGCAGCACACTAGACATATGGAGAAAAACGCACGCTGGAACGCATCTGACATCCCTGACCTGACTGGCCGCGAAGTGATCGTCACGGGGGCAAATTCCGGGATCGGGGCCGTGACCGCCGCTGCACTGAGCGCTGCGGGCGCCTCCGTGACCATGGCAGTGCGGGATCTGGAGAAGGGCCGTGAGGCAGCCGGCGCCATGACCGGGGCCGTCGAGGTGATGAAACTGGATCTTTCCGACTTAGCGAGCGTTCGCGAGTTCGCAGCCAGCTGGTCACTAGCCCATCCCGAAGGGCTGGATCTGCTGATCAACAACGCCGGCATCATGGCGATCCCGCGCACAGTCAGCGTCGATGGCTTCGAAATGCAGTTGGCCACCAACCATTTGGGGCACTTTGCCCTCACCGGGCTACTCCTGCCGGCTTTGGTGGCCCGGCCGCAATCGCGGGTGGTCACCGTTGCCTCGTCGGCCCACAAGATGGCCCGCTCGGTGAATTTCGACGATCTCATGGGTGAGAGCAAATACCGCTCGTGGGGCGCCTACGGGCAGAGCAAGCTGGCCAACCTGCTGTTCACAGCTGAACTGCAACGCCGGCTCACTGCCAGCGGGATGCATATCAAGGCCATGGCAGCCCACCCCGGTTTTGCCTCCACCAACCTGCAAGCCCGAAGTCCGCAACTTCGTGGGGCCAGGCTGGAAGAACGCATTACGGCCCTTGCAACATCGGTCATTGCGCAGTCCGCTGAGATGGGCGCCCTCCCCACGCTGTATGCAGCTACCGCCCCTGGCTTGCCCGGTGATACCTACGTGGGCCCGGACGGCCGAGGTGAAGTGAAAGGTTTTCCCAAG
>CAIXFB010000264.1 GCA_903918595.1 uncultured Actinomycetes bacterium | reverse complement strand
GCCCCGGGTCGCGTGGATTCCCCACCCACATCGACCAGAGTTGCCCCCTGGTTGATCAGCGAGAGTCCGTACAAGGAGGCATCCGCACTGTTGTGATGTTTGCCGCCATCAGAAAAGGAATCAGGGGTGACGTTGAGCACTCCCATGATGACCGGTCCGGGACCGCTATGAGGGCGGATCAACTCCATTGCAGCGATTCCGTCAGCGGCCGAGAATCAAAGACATTGCTTCAGCCCTCGTTGCTGCAGACATCAGAGTTCCGCGCACCGCACTGGTGACCGTGCTCGCACCAGGCTTACGCACCCCACGAACCGACATACACATGTGCTCAGCCTCAACCACGACAATCGCACCCTGCGGCTGCAAGATCTTCATGAGTGCATCGGCAATCTGGGTTGTCATCCGCTCCTGCACCTGCGGACGCCTGGCATACACGTCAACGAGTCTGGCCAATTTGGAAAGTCCGGTGATCTGGCCCGAAGCATGCGGGATATAGCCAACGTGGGCCACGCCGTAGAAGGGCAGCAGGTGGTGTTCGCAGGTGGAATACATATCGATGTTCTTCACCAACACCAACTCATCGTGGCCGATGTCGAAGGTGGTGGTCAGTACATCTTCGGCGCGCATATGCACGCCACCGAAAACCTCTGCGTAACTGCGCGCGACTCGCGCCGGCGTATCTGCCAAGCCCTCGCGGTCTGGATCCTCACCGATCGCCACGAGGAGATCTCGGATCGCCTTTTCAACTCCCGCCGGGTTGTATGCGCCAACCTGGCGATCTTCATCGAGAGAGACCCGAGAAATATCCGTGGAATCAATCATGTGGGATCTTCCCATTTGGGCTGGCCACCTCTGCCGGTGTGAGCACAGGCCCACGCGTATCAGGTGCTCTGCGAGCCGATCCCGTCCAAGCAACTCGTGGCTCGCGCAGCTGCAATTCCTCGAACACCTTTGCAATATCTGCTCTGTCGAGGGTCTCGCGCTCGAGCAGTTCCAGAACGAGTGCATCAAGAACGTCGCGGTTGGCAACGAGAACGTCGTAGGCCTCCTGGTGGGCGGTCTCGATGAAGCCACGCACCTCTTCATCAATGGCGGCAGCGACTTCTTCGGAGTAGTCGCGGGTATTGCCCATATCGCGACCCATGAAAACTTCGCCCTGCTCTTTTCCGTAACGGATAGCGCCAAGGCGTTCGGTCATGCCGTATTGCGTGACCATCGCACGAGCAACTGCAGTGGCCTTCTCGATGTCGTTAGAAGCCCCGGTCGTGGGGTCGTGAAAAATCAATTCCTCAGCAGCGCGGCCACCCAACATGTAGGCGATCTGGTTCAGCATCTGGCTGCGTGTGGTCGAGTACTTCTCTTGATCGGGAAGAACCATCGTGTAGCCGAGCGCCCGCCCACGCGGCATGATCGTGATCTTGTGTACGGGGTCATTACCGGGCAGTGCCGCAGCAACGAGTGCGTGGCCGGCCTCGTGGTATGCGGTGATCTTCTTCTCTTGATCATCCATGACGCGTGTACGTTTTTGCGGACCAGCGATCACGCGATCAATTGCCTCATCAAGTGACTCGTCAGTGATGTGGGTTTGGTTGGTGCGTGCGGTGAGCAGCGCTGCCTCATTCAAAACGTTGGCAAGGTCAGCACCAGTGAAACCTGGAGTGCGCTTGGCGACCGAGCGAAGGTCAACGCCTTCGGCCATGGGCTTGCCTTTGGCGTGCACCTCAAGCACAGCTTCGCGTCCATTGAGATCAGGGCGCTCTACTGCAATCTGACGGTCAAAGCGACCTGGGCGCAGAAGCGCCGGATCAAGGATGTCGGGGCGGTTTGTGGCCGCGATCATGATCACTCCGCCGGTTGCATCAAAGCCGTCCATCTCAACAAGCATTTGGTTGAGCGTCTGCTCACGCTCGTCGTGGCCGCCGCCCATTCCTGCACCACGGTGCCGCCCAACTGCGTCGATCTCGTCAATGAAAATAATCGCTGGCGAATTCTCTTTGGCCTGGGCGAACAGGTCCCGCACGCGACTTGCGCCAACACCGACAAACATCTCGACAAAGTCTGAACCGGAAATTGAGTAGAAGGGAACCCCTGCTTCGCCTGCGACCGCGCGGGCCAGAAGTGTTTTGCCAGTTCCGGGTGGGCCGTAGAGCAACACGCCCTTCGGAATCTTCGCGCCCACTGCCTGGAACCGAGCAGGGTCGGCGAGGAAGTCTTTGATCTCTTCGAGTTCCTCAACCGCTTCATCGGCGCCAGCAACGTCGGCAAAAGTAGTTTGCGGCATGTCTTTGGTGATCATCTTCGCCTTTGATTTACCGAAGCTCATCAGGCGCGATCCACCGCCTTGCATCTGACTGAAAATAAACACCATGAGCAAGATGAGCAGCGCGAAGGGAAGGAGTGAAACGAGGAGTGTGACGAGGAGGTTGTCTGAGGGCACCACCACGTTGTAGCCACCCGGCAGCGCGCCCACGTCAGCTTTGGTCTGCAGGAGGCGCTGCAACTCGACGCCCTGCCCAGTGACATAGGTCGATCGGATGATGTCGCCGTTCTTCAGCGTCAATTCAAGAACCTGATCGCGATCGATAATGGTCGCGGTATCAATTTCACCAGCATTTATCCGCGAGATCGCAACACTGGTGTCGACCTCTTCAGGGGCGCCCACGCCGGATAAGAAACTTGAACCGATCAGGACGAACGCGACGGCCAGCGCGATCCAGAAGATGGGGCCACGCACGATTCGCTTGATATTCACCCCTTAACGGTAACGTGCCGCACCCACTTCGCCTGCCGGTCGGGGGCCCGGAGGGTCAGAATTGCACCGCTCAAAGCGTCTCGTTCGCCAGCGGCGTAACGGGTGGATGTGCCGCCCCTGGGGCAGCTCAGGTGTAAATGTGCGGTGCGAGCGTGCCCACGCATCGCAGGTTGCGGTACTTCTGGTCGTAATCGAGGCCGTAGCCGACAACAAACTCATTAGGAATGTCGAAGCCCACATACCGTGGATCGATCCGCACCTTCATGGCATCGGGCTTGCGGAGCAACGTGAACACCTCTACCGATTCGGTACCGCGCGAGGTGAGGTTCTTCAGAAGCCAGGAAAGGGTGAGGCCTGAGTCAAGGATGTCTTCGACCACCAGCACGTTGCGCCCGGTCAAATCCAACTCAAGATCTTTCAGGATTCGAACGACGCCACTTGATGTGGTGCCCGAGCCATAGGAAGAGACCGCCATCCAGTCCATGTCAGTGCTGCGCTCGAGCGATCGCGCCAGATCAGCCATCACCATGATCGCGCCTTTGAGGACTCCTACGAGCAGCAGATCGCGGCCGGCATAGTCCGCATCGATTTGGGTAGCTAGCTCTTTAATGCGGGTGTGAATCTGATCCTCTGTGAGAAGGACGTGCGCCAGGTCACCTTCGACGTGCTGGGCATCCACTTATTGCTCCCTATGCTCGTGTCGCGATTTTCCCCGCAGGAGGGTCAGCCTTTCATATTCTCTGGTGGCCTGAACACCACCGGGTAGATCTACTGCGCCCTGGCCGTGCCAGTTGACAATGAGCGAGTCGATGGTGCGTACTTGCTCAAAAGTGAGGGCCGACGAAACCGCATCAACACCAGCAACATCTTCGAACATCAGGCGAATTACTCGGGTTCTGACCGCCCGAGGCAGTTCTGTGAGATCGGCGATCGCCACCGATGCTTGGCCATCCTGCGTATTCACTTTTTCCGCGAAATCCCCCTCGCTCCACGCAGACAGGACATCGTCGTCATCGCGCAACAACTCTGCCGATCTGATCAGTCCCATCACCACTCCAGGGCCGAGTTCAGCAGTTATCTCGGCAAGTAGTGCCCTAATCCGGACCCGGGCAAAATCCCGGGACTGGTTATGAGGATCACTCCACGGCTCCAGCCCTAAAGGAGACAGGGCCTCCAGCGCCACCTCGTGCACGAGAGAACGCGGCTGAGCGAGGAACGGTCGGTGCCAGATACCTGAGCAGGTTCGCATTGCACCAAGAGAACGTGCACCCGCACCGCGGGAGAGTCGAAGGAGAACGGTCTCGGCCTGATCGTCGAGCGTGTGACCCAGGAGCACAGCGCCTGCCTGTTTTTCTGCTGCTAACTGTTCGAGCGCTGCTAACCGAGCGGCCCGGGCACCCGCCTCCAAGCCTTGGCCGAGCTCGACGTTGACCGGAATCACAATCGCCTCATCGACGCCCAAAGCCTTACTCGCCACCTGCGCCTGCACGGCAACCTCAGCCGCCACCTCTTGCAACTGATGGTTGATAGTCGCGCTGATCACCCGGCGCCCTTGATGGGCTCCCACCCACACCGCAACGGATACCAGTGCAAGCGAGTCGGGTCCACCCGAACAGCCCACGATGATTGGGGCATTCGGTGCCACTCCGTCAAGACAAGCGCTGAGGTCGTTGCGCAGCGCGACCGTTGCTAACGAACTCATGCAGCAACTCCGGAAGCAACTCGATCGATCCACAACTGCGGATCATGTAATTCGATTCGGGTTGGCAGGTTTTCTGCGCTTTGCCATACCTGATTGAAACCCGGCATTCCGATTTCATCAACCACATATCGCACAAACACCGCACCGTCGGCGTACTGCCGAAGCTTCGCATCCATGCCCAGTGCACTGCGCACCATTCGATCCAACATGGAGGGGTTAGTGCGTCGTTCTTGAAAACGAGAACGAATCTGAACAACAGAGCCCACTACTTGTGGTCCCACTTCATCCATCACAACATCTGCGTGGCCTTCGAGGAGCGACATGACCGCGGTCACCCGATCAAAGAGCTCGCGCTGCTCTGCATTCATCATGCGCTCAAACCAGGACCGCTCAAAGTCATCAGATGAGTCATCTTTACTCGCGGCACTTGTGAGTTGACGCAGAAGTTGTTGAGGAGGCACATCGGAGATCTCCAGAAAGGAAATCGTGAGCGCGCGCAGGTATTCACCTAACCACGGGTGCGCAGCGAACTGAACCCGATGGGTTTCTTCATGCAAGCAGACCCATAACCGAAAATCCCGGGGATTCACCTCAAGGGTTTGTTCGACTTCGACGATATTTGGTGCGACCAAAAGCAGCCGACCGGCATTTCGTGTTGGCGTGAAGACTTCATATTGGCCAAGCACTTTGGTGGAAAGCCATGACAAAGCAACGCCCACTTCAATAGCCAACGCTCGCGCGCCAATGGAACGAGCAAACGCGGAAGGTTCTTTACGAGGCGTCCAACTGTGTAGAAGATCGACGAGTGATGC
>CAIXFB010000263.1 GCA_903918595.1 uncultured Actinomycetes bacterium | reverse complement strand
GATGGCAAGGATTTCAAGCTCGGCCTGTTCTCATCCAACTGCTCATCGGGCATGGCTGTGACAAAGGTTCCTGAGCGATGGACCGGTAGCTGGGACGACAACTTGCGCATGGCGCAGATTGCCGACGAGGTCGGGATCGACTTCTTGCTGCCGATCGCGCGCTGGATCGGTTACGGCGGCGAAACCAACTTCCACGAGGGCGTTCTCGACCCGATCACCTGGGCGGCAGGCCTGCTTTCCGCCACCAAGCGCATCTTTGTGTTCTCCACGATTCACACCGCGTTCAACCATCCCATCGTCGTGGCCAAGCAGATGGCGACCGTCGACCAGATTTCCAAGGGCCGCGCAGGCATCAACGTGGTGGCCGGCTGGAACCAGCCCGAGTACGAGACCTTCGGTATGGATCTGCCCCAGGATCACGACGACCGCTACGCGCTTGCGCAAGAGTGGCTCGACGTCATCTTGAAAATCTGGACCACGAACGGACAGTTCGATTGGGACGGTCGCTTCTTCAAGCTCAAGCACGTCGAGAGCCTGCCTAAGCCTTTCGATGGCCCGCTGCCGATTTTGAACGCTGGCTCATCCCCGCAAGGTCGTGCTTACGCCGCCCGTAACGCCAACTTTGGATTCACAATTGTTGGCGGCCCGGACGATGGTGCTGAGGTTGTTACTTCATTCACCAAACTTGCTAACGATGAGTACAAGCGTCAGATGGGCTTCTTCACCCTTGGTCACTGCGTGGTTCGCCCCACTCGCAAAGAGGCGGAGGAGTACCTGCACTACTACGCGGATGAGAACGCTGACTGGGAGGCCGTTGATAACTTGATGCGCCTGCAGGGTCTGCATGCGCAGTCCTTCACCCCGGAAATGCTCGAGATGTTCCGCGGCCGCTTTGCTGCCGGACACGGCACCTGCCCGATCATCGGTGACCCCGACGATGTCGCCAACGAGATCGAGCGCTTTGCGAAGGCCGGCTTCGGCGGCATGACGCTCTCGTTCTTGGATTACGCGGAAGAATTGCCCTACTTCGCACAAGAAGTACTGCCTCGCCTCGAGGCGAAGGGCGTTCGCCTACCTCGCTAGTGTGGCGGGCACCATGACTATGCGCAGAATCATTGACCCGGCTACTTCGGCAGGGATCTATTCGATTCTGGGTGCACTCGTGGTGCCCCGTCCCATTGCATGGGTTTCTACCCGCAGTGCTGATGGCGTCGAAAATCTTGCGCCGCACTCGTTCTTCCAAATAGTGAGCACCTCACCCCCGATCGTGATGATTTCCACGGTGGGGGAGAAAGACACCGCGCGCAATGCCCGCGAGACCGGCGATCTCGTAGTGTGCGGTGCCCCGGTCGATCTGATCGAGCAGATAAACCTTTCCGGGGTTGAATTTCCAGCTGACCGCAACGAGTTTGCCGAACTTGGTCTGACGAGTGAGCCAAGTGAACGGGTTGCACCGCCGCGGGTTGCGCAATCCCCGTACGCGTTGGAGTGCCGCGTTGTCGACATCATCGAGATGGGCAACGGGGTGCTCATCTTTGGTGAGGTGGTGTTAGTCGCGATAGATGAAGACATGATGGAAGGCACCCGCGTTCGGGCGCAGGGCTTAGATCTGATCTCGCGGTTGGGTGGAAATGCGTGGGGAGAAATCGGTACCCAGCACGATGTTCCGCGGGTGACCTGGGAGCAGTATCAAAAAACTACCCGGCCATGAACCTTCCACCGTTCACATCGAGCACTGCACCAGTGATGTACGAAGACTGATCACTCGCGAGGAATAGCACGGGCCCAACGCATTCTTCGATACCAGGCATCCGGCGCAGCGGAATTGAATCCAGCACCTCATTACGATCGTGCTCGCTCATTGCGTCGAACATTCCCTGCAGGCGCCCGGTCAAGAAAAGTCCGGGTGCAATGGCGTTCACCCGAATTGCATCTGGACCCACCTCTCGCGCCAGTCTGCGGGTGAGTCCCAAAATTCCTGCTTTGGCTGCGGCATACGGGATTCCGGTGACCGGGCTGGTGCTGCGCCCACCGAT
>CAIXFB010000262.1 GCA_903918595.1 uncultured Actinomycetes bacterium | reverse complement strand
GCCCAAGGGATTGAGATACCGCTCGCCACGGCGCATACCCACATGCAAACAGCTCGCCGGGCAGTGATCTCCGGTATCCAGTCGCCCCACGATTTGCCCTCGACTCACAGGTTCCCCTGCCCGAACAAGGGCGGTGACTGGTTCCATCGATGAGGTTATGCCCAGGCGTTCATGGGAGATCGAGATAACTGGCCGCCCGGCCACCATTCCGGCAAAAGTGACGGTGCCATCAGCCATTGCCCGGATCGCACTGCCTGAGGCCGCAGCTAGGTCGATTCCTCGGTGCCCTGGTCCGTAGCGGGAATGTGGCTCGAAGACCTCAAGAATCACTCGGGCACCCCCGACGGGCCACGCCCAGTGGTCTGGAGAGTTCGTCGAGGGGCTCCCCAAAACTGCGGCGAGCGCCACAAATGAGGGGATCACTGACGGGGTGAGAAATTTGAACACTTGATCAGGCTGCCGGGTCGTCGACATGTTGTGCCAGTGGTTGGCGATCGCTTGAGGAGAGCAGCCCAAGGGCCCGCTGGGCTGTGGATACGGGCCTCCCCTAGACTCAGGGGGCCGGATGGGAGTTTTCCTCAGGGAAATTCCCGAAGGCAGCATCTGGTATACCAGATGACATCTCGCGTGACCTTTGCCGGCTGAGCCGGACCGGTCATCTGTCGGTCCCACTTCGGTGGGTGCAGATGACGGAGGTCACCAGGGGCATAGCCACCCGGCATGTGCCGACAACCGATGAGTGTTGCTTGATCGCTTGGCCGCGGTCTGCAACGCGTGATGGGCACCTCGCCCTCAAGGAGTACCACCATGGCCGTAGTAACAATGCGTCAGCTGCTCGAGAGCGGCGTACATTTCGGGCATCAGACCCGTCGATGGAACCCCAAGATGAAGCGCTTCATCATCACTGAGCGCAATGGCATTTACATCATTGACCTCCAGCAGTCGCTGTCGTACATCGACCGCGCCTACGAGTTCGTGAAAGAGACCGTTGCTCGCGGTGGCTCGGTGATGTTTATCGGGACCAAGAAGCAGGGCCAAGAGGCGATCGCCGAGCAGGCTAGGCGGGTTGGCATGCCATTCGTCAACGAGCGGTGGCTCGGTGGAATGCTCACCAACTTCAACACGGTTGCAAAGCGCATCCAGCGCCTCAAGGAGCTGGAGCAGATGGATCTGAATGTGGTTGCCGGTTCCGGCTTCACGAAGAAAGAGCTCTTGATGATGCGCCGCGAGAAGGAGAAGCTGGAGCGCACGCTTGGTGGCATTCGCGAAATGACCAAGACCCCCAGTGCGGTCTGGATCGTGGACACGAAGAAAGAGCACATCGCCGTTGGAGAGGCACGCAAGCTGAATATCCCGGTTATCGCGGTGCTCGATACCAACTGCGATCCCGATGAGGTCGATTTCCCGATCCCGGGCAACGACGACGCAATTCGTTCCGTTGCTCTGCTGACCCGCGTGATTGCTGACGCGGTGGCCGAGGGACTCATGGCACGTGCTGCCGGTGCAGCGGGTGTTGTTGCCGAACCATTGGCCGAGTGGGAGCGGGAGCTGCTCACCGAGCAGGTCGAAGCAGATAAGGCTGTGGCAGAAGCTGTTGCCGCAGAAAGCGGCGTTGTTGTGGAGACCGTTGAGGTTTCCGCCCCAGAAGCCACTGCCTAAATCCAAACCTCCAACGAGTGGACCCGGGTTCGCTCAACCGACTATGCAAGGGAAACAGCACTCATGGCAACGATCAGCGCAGCTGATGTAAAGCGTCTGCGGGACCTCACATCTGCAGGAATGATGGAATGCAAGAAGGCTCTCGAGGAGAGCGGCGGTGATATGGATGCCGCAGTGGAGATTCTGCGGATCTCAGGTGCTGCAAAGGCAGCGAAGCGCGGCGCAGAGCGCACTGCCTCAAACGGCTTGGTGGCCAATCAAGGAAATGCGCTCGTCGAGCTGCTGTGCGAGACAGATTTTGTGGCGAAGAGCGAGGACTTCACAGCCCTTGCGAGCAAAGTTGCCGCGGCAGCTTTTGCAGCTCAGAGTGCTGACCCTGATGCGCTGCTCGGTGCCTCAGTTGCTGATGGATCGACAGTGGCCCAGGCCATTGCCGATTTGGCTGGCGTAATTGGCGAGAAGCTCGAACTTGGTCGCGTCGCGGTCTTGGCCCAGCCAGTTGCCGTCTACATGCATCGTCGGGCTTCTGATCTACCCCCGCAGGTCGGCGTCATCTTGTCCTATGAGGGCAACGAGGAAACTGCTCGGGGGATCGCCATGCAAATCGCAGCCATGCGCCCGATGTATGTCACGCGAGATGAAGTGACACCCGAAACTGTCGAAAATGAGCGACGTATTGCCGAGGCTGCCGCGCGTGAAGACGGCAAGCCAGAGGCAGCCCTGCCGAAGATCATTGAAGGCCGGGTGAACAGCTACTTCAAGGACACCGTCCTGGTTGAGCAGCCCAGCGTGCTCGACTCGAAGAAAACAGTGGCCGACGTTTTGAAGGAGGCTGGGACTCAGGTCACGGCTTTCGCTAGATTCGAGCCCGGCCAGTCCTGATCCCACTAGGCGTAACGGAGGCTCCCACCATGGAATCCGCATCGGTACCTGCCTCTGTTCAACCGACCCTCGAGGGGACTCTGGACACCTGGCCTTCAGTTCCTGAGGGTGGCTGGAAGCGGGTCCTTCTCAAACTCAGCGGTGAAGCCTTTGCTGGCGGTGGTGGACTCGGTGTTGATCCTGACGTCGTGGCCTCCATCGCTCGGCAGATCGCTGACGTGGTGCGATCAGGCACCGAAGTGGCTGTGGTTATCGGAGGCGGGAATTACTTCCGAGGGGCTCAACTCTCTGAACGTGGGATGGAACGGGCCCGTGCTGACTACATGGGCATGCTCGGAACGGTGATGAACTGCTTGGCACTTCAAGATTTCTGTGAAAAAGCGGGCATCGAAACCCGGGTACAAACGGCGATCACGATGGGTCAGGTTGCTGAGCCCTACATTCCCCGGAAGGCAATGCGTCACCTTGATAAGGGCCGCGTGGTGATTTTTGGAGCAGGACTCGGTCAGCCCTACTTCTCCACTGACACCACCGCGGCCCAGCGCGCGCTCGAAGTCGGCGCAGAGGTCGTACTTATGGCCAAGGGTGTAGACGGGGTCTATGACAGCGACCCGCGAACAAATCCGCACGCACAGAAGTTTGACTTCCTCACGCCGGCTGAGGTGCTCAATCGTGGCTTAAAGGTTGCCGACGCTACTGCCATTTCTTTATGCCAGGACAACGACCTGCCTATTGTCGTTTTCAACCTGCTGGTGGAAGGCAACATTGCTCGAGCGGTGCGCGGAGAAACAATCGGAACGTTAGTGTCGGCATA
Source organism: uncultured Actinomycetes bacterium (assembly GCA_903918595.1). GTDB lineage: Bacteria > Actinomycetota > Actinomycetes > S36-B12 > S36-B12 > CAIXFB01. Next base: position 2,569 of record CAIXFB010000262.1, on the reverse strand, counting down.
GTCGACGTCAAATGCATGTGAATGGGAGCAGTGGTGAGTGAAGATATCGACATGATCCTCCTCGAAGCCGAGGAGAAGATGGATAAAGCAATCGGGGTTACCCGTGATGACTTTGCCACCATTCGCACCGGTCGGGCCACGACAGCCATGTTTAACAAGATCAATATTGAGTTTTACGACACCTACACACCCATCCAGCAGATGGCTTCTTTCCAGATTCCAGAGGCACGGCTCATCATCATCACCCCATATGACAAGAGTGCGATGACAGCCATCGAGAAGGCCCTGCGTGAGAGTGATTTGGGAATCAATCCGACCAGTGATGGCAATGTGATCCGGGTGGGCTTGCCGCAGCTCACCGAAGAGCGCCGCCGCGAGTTCATCAAAGTTGCCAAGAGTAAGGCGGAAGACTCGCGCATTTCTATTCGTAGTATCCGTCGCAATGCCAAGGATCAACTCGATAAGTTAATGAAGGACGGCGACGCTGGCGAGGATGAGGTGCGCCGCGCAGAAAAGGCGCTGGATGACCTCACGCATAAGCATGTTGAACATGTCGACGAGATTCTGAAGCATAAAGAAACAGAACTGCTCGAGGTCTGATCGCATGGGTCAACCAGCTAACCCGTCACCTTCAAGGGCTGGCAGAAATTTGCCTGCCGCAATCGCATCCGCTGTAGTGCTTGTTCTCATTGTGGTCGTGAGTTTGTTCACGGTGAAATGGCTTTTCGGAATTGTTGTCATAATCGCGCTACTTATCGCAGTCCGTGAATTTGTGGATGCCTTAGCTAGGCGTGGAGTACGCGTCGCACGGACTCCGGTCTACGCAGCGGCAGCCATTTTGCCGGCGCTGGCGTATACGGGCGGCCTGGAATCGATGGCCACCGGTTTCGGCGTGATCATTCTGCTTGCGATGGTGTGGCGGATTCGCCGTGGCACAAGTGGCTATGTAGCCGACGTCACTGCTTCTGGATTCATCATCGCCTATCTGCCATTCATGGCTGGCTTCCTCATGATCACGTTGGCCGCTGATAACGGGCCTGCTCGAGTTATGGTGTTTATCTTGCTCACGGTCTCAAATGACATCGGCGGGTATGCGGCAGGTGTGCTTTTTGGCAAGCATCCGATTGCTGCTGAGATCAGCCCTAAGAAATCATGGGAGGGCTTTGCAGGCTCACTGATTCTTCAATGCGCGGTGGGAGCCCTGTCATTCGTCTACCTGCTCGATGCTCTCTGGTGGCAAGGCGTGATCGCTGGTGCCGTGCTTGCAGTGACTGCAACAGCTGGCGACTTTGCCGAGAGTGCCATTAAGCGTGACCTTGGTGTCAAAGACATGGGGTCACTCCTGCCGGGGCACGGCGGCATGATGGATCGCCTTGACTCATTAGTGCCTAATGCTTTCGCGTCGTGGGCACTTTTCACCTTGTTCTTGGGCTCAGGAATCGTGGTCACCTAATGCCAGAACCTGGAGAACTCATATTTGAATCGCCACGGCGCGGTAAGCCGCCTAGGCATCTGCTCGATCTCGATTTGGCTGGGCGCAAGCAAGCTGTCACAGACTTGGGTCTGCCCGGTTTTCGTGCGGATCAGGTTTCACGGCATTGGCTGGTTCGGTTAGAAGATGATCCTTCAACATGGTCGGATGTGTCGGCGGCACATGCTGAAGTGATTTCAGAGGCCTTGCTTCCGCAGTTGCTCACCCCAATTCGTTCCATTGACTGCGATGAGGGAACCACGGTCAAGACGGTCTGGAAACTCTTTGATGGGGCCCTCGTTGAAAGCGTCCTGATGCGTTACCCGGAGCGGGTAACCGTATGCATCTCTTCGCAGGCCGGCTGCGGAATGAATTGCCCATTCTGTGCCACGGGGCAAGCAGGACTGACTCGTAATTTATCTACCGCTGAAATCGTTGAGCAGGTGATTGCAGGTGGGCGTGCACTTCAGCGCGGCGAGGTCGCAGGTGGGCCAGGTCGGGTGTCGAACGTGGTGTTCATGGGCATGGGGGAGCCGCTGGCCAATTACAACTCGGTAGTGGGTGCAGTGCATCGTCTCGTTGATGATCCGCCGGAGGGCCTTGGAATGAGCGCCAGGGGGATCACGGTTTCCACTGTCGGGCTCGTCCCACGTATCCGACAACTGGCCGATGAAGGTATCCCGGTGACCCTTGCGATCTCACTGCACACGCCAGATGATGAGTTGCGCGACACCCTGGTCCCTGTCAATACCCGCTGGCCGGTTGCAGAGGTTTTGGATGCTGCTTGGTATTTCACAAAGCAGACAGGTCGGCGTGTCAGCATTGAGTATGCATTGATCAAGGACATTAATGATCAGGTTTGGCGGGCAAATCTGTTGGGTGAACTACTCGCAGGTCATCTGGTGCATGTGAACCTCATCCCACTGAACCCGACTCCTGGGTCAAAGTGGACTGCTTCTCGGCCGCAGGATGAAGCTGCATTTGTGCGCACACTGCAATCCCACGGAGTGGCGGTGACGGTTCGAGATACCCGGGGCCGGGAGATCGATGGTGCCTGCGGGCAACTCGCTGCAGTGACAGGTTCGGACTAGCCGGTCT
>CAIXFB010000261.1 GCA_903918595.1 uncultured Actinomycetes bacterium | reverse complement strand
TCCTTTGAGGCAGTCGGGGCGAATGCCCGCGGACTTATGTCTGATGAGGATCTCGACATCATCGAGCGGGCGGTCTGCCCAACTGCTGGCACGTGCGGGGGCATGTACACGGCAAACACGATGGCGAGTGCGTCCGAGGCGATGGGAATGTCGCTCCCAGGATCTTCGTCACCGCCAGCCGTAGATGCCCGTCGCGATGCACTGGCCAGACAGTCCGGCGAAGCCGTTCTCGATCTCATCCGGCATGGAATCACCACCCGCGACATCATCACCAAGAAGTCGATCGAAAATGCGATCACCGTGATTATGGCTCTGGGTGGGTCCACCAATGCAGTGCTGCACTTGCCTGCCATCGCTCATGAGTGCGGCTTCGAATTGGACCTGGATGATTTTCAACGGATCAGTGAGCGCACTCCCTTGATTGCAGATCTCAAGCCATTTGGTGAATACGTCATGTTCGACCTTGACCGGGTAGGCGGAGTTCCCGTGGTGATGAAAATGCTGCTCGATGAAGGCCTGCTGCATGGCGATTGCCTCACGGTCACCGGACGCACGGTCGCCGAAAACCTGGCTGAGATCAACCCGCCGGCCCCTGATGGCAAGGTCGTGCGCCGCTTTGATCAACCAATTGCATCGACCGGCGGGATCACAATCCTGGGCGGATCACTCGCCCCCGAAGGCGCTGTAGTGAAGAACGCCGGGGTTCCCGTCGACGTTTTTGAAGGTGCAGCTCGGGTCTTCGAGCGCGAGCAATCGGCCATGGCAGCCCTGGCCGATGGCACGATCGTGGCAGGGGATGTCGTCGTCATTCGTTATGAAGGGCCCAAGGGTGGCCCGGGAATGCGCGAGATGCTGATGATTACCGCAGCGATCAAGGGTGCCGGGCTCGGCAAAGACGTGCTGTTGATCACCGATGGTCGTTTCTCGGGCGGTACCACCGGATTGTGTGTGGGCCACGTATCCCCAGAGGCGGTCGACGGTGGCCCGATTGGGCTGGTGCGCGATGGTGATCGCATCCGGATCGACCTGCACGCTCGGACCTTGGATCTCCTGGTCGAAGATGCTGAACTCGACCGGCGGCGAGTGGAGTTCGAGCCGCTTCCCCCGAGGTATGAGCGCGGGGTCCTCGCCAAATACGTCAAATTGGTGGGTTCGGCCTCGAAAGGCGCGGTCTGCGACTGATCCCCGGTGGCAGGGTCACGGTTCCTAGTGACAAATGGGGCTGAAGGGTTGTAGTATCTGACCGTGTTCCGAATTCTCGTAGTACCCAGGCGCGCTGTCTGACGCATTCGTCATCAGCGCGCCTCCCTCCGTTACCCAGCCCGGGTCGGGGGGTTTTTCATTGAAACGGCAGGATTATCTTGTCTCCGGACAGGACGATGCCCCGCGAGGGGCAGAGGTGGATGAGTATGAGCGAGCAGATCACCGGCGCGCAGAGCCTGGTGCATTCCCTAGAGGCTGCTGGGGTCACCGATGTTTTCGGTATCCCTGGCGGCGCGATTCTCCCGTTGTATGACCCGCTCTTCGACTCCAGCATTCGGCATATTTTGGTGCGCCATGAGCAAGCTGGAGGCCACGCTGCCGAGGGCTATGCGGCGGCCTCTGGCCGAGTGGGCGTATGCCTTGCTACCTCGGGCCCAGGAGCGACCAACCTGGTCACGCCCATTGCCGATGCGCATATGGACTCCGTTCCCATGGTGGCTATCACCGGTCAGGTGCCCAGTTCTTCGATCGGCACAGATGCGTTCCAGGAAGCTGATATCCGCGGCATCACGATGCCCATCACCAAGCACAACTACCTGGTGACCAATGCCGACGACATCCCGCGGGCAATCGCTGAGGCGTTCTACCTCGCATCGTCAGGTCGTCCAGGTCCAGTACTCGTCGACGTTTCCAAGGATGCGCTGCAGGCGTTGACCACTTTCGATTGGCCGACCTCGGTCAGCCTGCCCGGCTACCACCCGGTGACCAAGCCGCACTCGAAGCAAATCCGTGAGGCCGCGAAGATGATTCTCGCGTCAAAGCAGCCGGTGCTTTACGTGGGCGGTGGAACCATCCGGGCAAATGCGTCAGAGTCGTTGCGTCAATTGGCAGACATCACGGGTATCCCGGTTGTCACCACCTTGATGGCGCGCGGCGTTTTCCCAGATTCGCACCCACAAAACTTGGGAATGCCGGGTATGCACGGAACTGTTGCCGCGGTCGGCGCTCTGCAGAAGTCCGATCTGTTGATCACGCTCGGTGCGCGCTTCGATGACCGGGTGACCGGAAAGTTGTCGACCTTCGCACCAAACGCTGCCGTGATCCATGCCGATATCGATCCTGCAGAGATCGGCAAGAACCGTGTTGCCGACATTCCGATTGTGGGTGACCTCGCAGAGATCATCCCTGAACTTGTGGCTGCCATCAAGGTCGAACAGGCGTCCGGAGCGGTCGGCGAATACGAAGGATGGTGGGCACAACTCAATCGGTTGCGAACCACCTATCCGCTCGGCTACGACCTGCCAGATGATGGAACTCTCTCTCCGCAGTATGTAATCGAGCGCCTCGGCGATATCAGCGGCCCCGATTCAATTTACGCAGCTGGCGTGGGCCAACACCAAATGTGGGCGGCGCAGTTTGTGAAGTACGAGAAGCCGCGTACCTGGCTCAATTCCGGTGGCCTCGGCACGATGGGCTACTCGGTACCTGCTGCGATGGGTGCCAAAGTTGCAATGCCAGATACAACGGTGTGGGCGATTGATGGTGACGGCTGCTTCCAGATGACGAATCAGGAACTAGCAACCTGCACTATCAACGAGATCCCCATCAAGGTTGCCCTCATCAACAACTCGAGTCTGGGCATGGTGCGTCAGTGGCAGACACTCTTCTACAACTCGCGCTACTCCAACACTGATCTTCACTCACATCGATTCCCCGATTTTGTAAAGCTGGCTGAGGCGTACGGCTGTTACGGGTTGCAGTGCGATTCCGCTGAGCAAGTAGATGCCACGATTGAAAAGGCACTGGGCATGAACGATGCACCTGTCGTCATCGATTTCATCGTTCATCGCGATGCGATGGTGTGGCCGATGGTGGCAGCTGGCGCCAGCAATGATGAGCTCATGGTCGCTCGGTCCATGGCACCTGAGTGGGGAAGTGACGATTAATGTCTAGGCACACGCTTTCGGTTCTAGTTGAAGACAAGCCCGGCGTTCTTGCGCGGGTGGCGAGTCTTTTTTCTCGTCGTGGTTTCAACATCGAGTCTCTTGCAGTAGGCCCAACTGAGGTCCCTGAGGTATCCCGCATGACGATTGTGGTCAATGTTGAGGGGGCTATTTTGGAGCAGGTGACCAAGCAGTTGAACAAGCTCATCAACGTGCTCAAGATCGTAGAGCTCGATGCAGACGCATCGGTTCAGCGGGAGATCATGCTGGTCAAAGTGAAAGCTGATTTGGAAAGCCGGTCGCACATTCTTGAGACGGTGCAACTCTTCCGCGCCAAGGTCGTCGACGTAGCAACCGACGCTGTCACGATCGAGGCCACCGGCGCCCATGACAAACTCGACGCGTTCTTGCGCGTGCTTGAGCCGTTCGGGATCAAGGAATTGGTGAAGTCAGGGTTGGTGGCTGTGGGCCGTGGCCCCCGATCGATCACCGACCGATCTGTGCGCTCACTGGACCGCACCGCCTAAGCCGAATTTCGGGTGCAGATGAGTGCCCGATACCCTTCCCGAACCCAACGAATAAGGAGAAAACCCGTGGCTGATCTGATGTACGACGACAACGCAGACCTTTCCATCATCCAAAACCGCGTTGTTGCGATCATCGGCTTTGGTAGCCAGGGTCACGCACATGCGTTGAACTTGCGCGATTCGGGTGTTGACGTGCGCGTTGGGCTCGCTGAGGGTTCCAAGAGTCGAGCCAAGGCTGAAGAGGCCGGTTTACGGGTCGTCGATCCCGCCACGGCAGCAGCCGAGGCCGATCTCATCATGATTCTGGTCCCAGACCCCGTTCAGGGACGCTTGTACAAAGAGGCCATTGAGCCGAACCTGCAAGAGGGCGATGCGCTGTTCTTTGCGCACGGATTCAACATTCGTTACGACTTCATCAAGCCACCTGCTTTCGTCGACGTCTGCATGGTTGCTCCCAAGGGCCCAGGCCACTTGGTGCGCCGCGAATATGTCAGTGACCGTGGTGTTCCCGCGATCGTTGCTGTTGAGCAAGACGCTTCAGGTCAAGCCTGGCAGCTCGCGCTGTCCTACGCCCGGGCCATCGGTTCGTTGCGCGCAGGTGGCATCAAGACGACCTTCACCGAAGAGACCGAGACTGACCTGTTTGGCGAGCAGGCCGTGCTGTGCGGCGGTGTCTCGCAGTTGGTCATGTACGGCTTCGAAACGTTGACCGAGGCCGGCTACCAGCCTGAGGTTGCTTACTTCGAGTGCCTTCATGAGCTCAAGCTCATTGTGGATCTCATGTATGAAGGTGGCATTGCCAAGCAGCGCTGGAGCGTTTCAGACACCGCCGAGTATGGCGACTATGTTTCTGGCCCGCGTGTAATCGACCCGCACGTCAAGGAGAACATGAAGGCGGTGCTGGCCGATGTCCAAAACGGTGCCTTCGCGCAGCGCTTCATGGACGATCAGCTCAGTGGTGGCGCAGAGTTCATCGAACTCCGCGAAAAGGGTGAGAAGCACCCCATCGAAGCCGTTGGCCGTAACCTCCGCGCGATGATGAGTTGGGTCAAGAAGTCTGACGACGACTATGTCGAAGGCACTGCTGCTCGCTGATCTGCGCTCCCTGCAGTATTCGTGAAGAATGCTCAGGTGGCTACTGGTTCCTCCGACCGCAGGACGGATACGAAAGTGTGTCTGTCCTGCGGTCGAACCATGTCATGGCGCAAATCGTGGGCAAAGAACTGGCACGAAGTGAAGTACTGCTCGAGTGCTTGCCGTGCCCGCGGGGTGCGCCCATTCGATATGGAACTACAGGCGAGCATCCTTGCATTGCTCAAGGCGCAGCCACGAGGCATCGGTGTCTCATCTGATGCCGCTGCGCTTGGCAACTGCGAAGGTGATCCACATTTCGTCGAATCAATCAGACGTGCCGCCCGCCGGTTAGTTGCTGCCGGAGATGTGGAAATCATCCAAGGAGGCAGGGTGGTCGATCCATCAACGGCAAAAGGCACCTTCGTCATTCGGCTCGCCCGATGAGTGCTCAGCGCTTGCCGACTCCCAGTTCAGATCATCAAGGGGTTCGAGAGTGGGTCACCAAGCACCTTGGGCATGTGAGCACCGATCCTTACGAACCACGTGGAGAGGCACCTATCGCAATTCGTGGCGGACAGCGGGCAGCCGATGCCGCACTGGCAAATTTCGAAGTGCGCGGCTACGCACGGCGGCGAAACAACGTGTGGCCTGAGAAGACTCGAGGCGCATCACGCCTTTCGCCCTACATCAGACACGGGCTGTTGTCCTTGCAAGAAGTATGGGATCGCGTTGCCGATGGTCCCGACGAAGACGTCGTGAAGTTTCGTGATGAACTGATGTGGCAGGAGTACGCCCGCCATGTATATGCGCGCGTTGGCACGGCGTCGGGGGAGTCACTGAGGTTTGAGGTGGACGAACGCTCCGCACGGCCAGATGTGGATGATTCTGAGCACCCGTGGAGTTCGTCGGCATTGTGTGTGGAAAGTGCCTGGCAGGAACTCGCCGAGACGGGCTGGCTGACCAATCAACAGCGCATGTGGCTTGCCTCCCACTGGAGTGTTCGGGAAGGAGCGAGGTGGCGTGATGGTGAAGATCTCATGTATCGGCACCTGCTTGATGGATCGCGCGCAGCGAACCGGATTGGGTGGCAATGGACCATCGGAGCGCTCACGGGTAAGCCTTATGGTTTTTCCCGGTGGCAGGTTGAAAAGCGGTCGCCGGGTTTTTGCACCAGCTGCCCCCTCGAGCGCAACTGTCCGATCGCAGAGTGGCCCAGTGCCGATGAGCGAGAGCCAAAGCCGTTTACCGATGACCGGCTACGGCAGATTGACGATCTCAGTGAGATCTCCGGGCCGCGTGCGTGGGAGCAGACGCGGGATCCGGAATACGTCTGGTTAACTGCTGAGAGCCTGGGCGTGAGTGATCCGGCAAGTGCTGGTGCTACTGATGTGCCACTGATTTTTGTTTTCGATGAGCCGCTCCTCGGCCGGTTGAAGTTGTCTGCAAACCGCTTTCGGTTCCTCGCCGAAACCTTGGCTGAGTTGGCAGAGGAGCGAGAGTTAGAAGTCTGGATTGGCAACCCTGTTGAGGTGCTTGCTGGCAGGAGGCTGGCTACAACTTTTGCGCCAGTCCCAGGCTGGCGGGACCGGGCTGCGCAGCTTGATCTCGTGGCAATTGCGCCGTGGCCGTGGCTGCAATGGCCCAAGGCGGGGTCGGTCACCTCGTACACAGCGTGGCGACGGGCCCGACGCTAGGCTTACCCAGTGACCAAAGCCAAAGTACTCATCGCCGAAGAATTATCCCCAGCCACTGTCGAGGCCCTCGGCCCAGATTTCGAGATCATCGAATGTGATGGCGCCGATCGAACTGCTCTTCTGGCAGCAATAGTCGACGTTGACGCCATCCTGGTGCGATCTGCCACCATGGTTGATGAAGAGGCGCTCGGTGTTGCGAAGAAGCTGAAAGTGATCGCTCGGGCTGGCGTGGGTCTCGATAACGTCGACGTTAAGGCCGCCACCCAAGCTGGTGTCATGGTCGTGAATGCCCCGACCTCAAACATCGTCAGCGCCGCTGAATTGGCTGTTGGCCTGCTCCTTGCTAGTGCGCGCAACATCGTCCCGGCGAACTCGGCGCTGACGAAGGGTGAGTGGAAGCGCTCCAAGTACACCGGAGTAGAGGTCGCCGATAAGACCGTTGGCGTGGTTGGTCTCGGACGCATTGGCGTTTTGGTCGCCCAGCGCCTGAGCGCATTTGGCGTCAAGTTGATTGCCTATGACCCCTACGTGCAGCCGGCGCGAGCCGCTCAACTTGGTGTTCGGATGACCACCCTCGATGAGTTGCTTGCCGAGTCGGACTTCATTACCGTCCACCTTCCGAAAACCCCGGAAACAGTGGGGCTCATTGGTGAGGAGGCGCTTCGCAAGGTCAAGCCCACCGTCCACATCATCAACGCTGCTCGAGGTGGGATCATCGACGAGGCTGCCCTCTACCAAGCCATGGTCGAAGGTCGTGTGGCTGGCGCGGGCCTCGATGTCTACGCCAAAGAGCCTTGCACCGACTCTCCGCTTTTCTCATTGGAGAAAGTCGTTGCAACACCGCACCTAGGTGCATCCACCGATGAGGCTCAGGAGAAGGCGGGCATCTCGGTTGCGCGCTCAGTGCGACTTGCTCTTGCTGGCGAACTCGTACCTGATGCGGTGAATGTGCAGGGCGGTCAGCTTGCTGAGCAGATCAAGCCACTTCTACCCCTCGCGGAAAGCCTTGGATCGATTGCTTGCGGTTTGGCCGACGACGCCGTGGAGCGGGTCGATGTTGAGGTACTTGGTGAGGTCATCGAGCATGACGTTCGGGTCCTTGAGCTCTCTGCGCTGAAGGGTGTCTTCCAGAAATTGGTGCATGATCCAGTTTCATATGTCAATGCTCCGGTGCTCGCTGAGCAGCGCGGCGTTGAAGTTGCCCTCACCACAGACAAGACTTCTCCGGATCATCGCAACTTGGTACGGGTTCGCTTGACACTCACGAACGGTTCCTCGGTAAGTGTCGCGGGCACCGTCACCGGCGCAAAGAACATCGGCAAGGTTGTGGAAGTTGATGGCTTCGATGTCGATGTCCCGGTGTCAGAGAACATGGTGTTCTTCCGGTATCACGATAAGCCGGGCGTGGTGGGCATCGTGGGACAGATCCTTGGTGATGCTGGGGTAAACATCGGCGGCATGCAGGTCAGTCGTGATGACACTGCACACGCCCTTATCGTGCTCACCGTTGATTCTTCCGTGCCAAGCACAGTCATTGATTCCATCATTACCAAGATCGGTGCCCACTCGGGCCGATTCGTCGACCTAGTGTGAGCGCAGGGGATGCCCGGGTCCGGATAGGCCTGTCCTGGGCATTCTTGGGCGTTCTGCTCTTTTCATTTTCGGTTCCGCTCACGAAAGTTGCTGTTGGCGGCTTTGACCCAGTTGTGACCGCAACGGCTCGGGCGGTCATCGCAGCGGCAATTGCCATCGTGTTTCTCTCGATTCAACGTGTGCCCATACCACCGCGGCACTTGTGGAAACCGATTGTGATCACCATGCTCGGTGCTGTCTTTGGCTGGCCGATCTTGTTGGCGATAGCTTTGCAGTCAACCACTTCAGCTCACACAGCCGTCATCGCGGCATTCATGCCTTTGACGACCGCGATCTTTGCCGTCATGTTCACCCATGAACGCGTGTCGAGGTCATTTTGGGTGGCTGTCGCAGTGGGAACCGCCGCCCTTGTCGTGTTCTCCCTGAGCCAAGGTGGGCTCGAAGGGGGGAGCATCTACGCCGATCTCTTGATCATCGGCGCAGTTATTTCATCATCCTTGTGTTACGTGCAAGGAGCCGCAGTCACCAAGGTAATGCCCGGGTGGCAGGTGATTTCGTGGGTTGTGGTTTTCTCGCTCCCGGTCACCTTGCCCGCCACTGTCATTTTGTATTGGGCGACAAAAGACTCGTATGTCACCTCACCAGCTGAGTGGGGTGCACTACTCCTGCTTGGCATCTCGTCGATGTATTTCGGATTCTTCGCGTGGTATCGCGGACTCGCCTTGGCTGGGGTTGCACATGGTGGTCAAGTGCAGCAACTGCAAGCGCTTTTAACACTGTTGTGGTCTGCCTTGTTCTTAGGTGAAGTCGTGGGGTTGGGCACCATCGCCGCGGCACTTGTCGTGGTGATCGCGGTTGCTTGGGCACAACGCAGCCGTGCGCCGAGTTTCGTCGCTCCTGAGGAGTGACTATCGCACGGCGCGATTCACCGCGCTGATGATCGCTTTGAGCGATGAGGTGGTGATGGAAGGGTCAATTCCCACACCCCACAGCACAGTGCCTTCAATGGCGCACTCCAGGTAGGCCGCTGCTTTGGCATCGCCACCCGCACTCATGGCGTGCTCGTGGTAGTCGAGAACTCGCACATCGACTCCGTGTCCGTGCATCGCGTCACAGAAAGCGGCGACCGGACCGTTGCCATTGCCCGAAAGACTGACTTCTGCTCCGTTGTCGGTGATGACCACATCGACGGATGTATCACCATCGACAGCGGAGTCGAGCTTGACGGACTTCAAGGCAAACCGACCCCACGGTGCTTGGGGGTCAGGCAGGTATTCACCTGAGAAAGTCGACCAGATGTCTTCAGGGCTCACTTCACCACCCTCTGAATCAGTGACATGTTGCACCACTTGTGAAAATTCGATCTGCAGGCGGCGGGGGAGTTCGAGTTTGTGCTCCGTGCGCATGATGTAGGCCACGCCGCCTTTGCCCGATTGGCTGTTCACGCGAATCACAGCCTCGTAGGTGCGACCAACATCCTTGGGATCGATAGGCAGGTATGGAACTTCCCAGCGGAATGCATCGACGGGCACGCCGGCAGCGGCAGCATCGGCCTGCATCGCATTGAAACCCTTATTGATCGCGTCTTGATGCGAACCTGAGAAAGCCGTGTAAACGAGGTCGCCACCATAGGGATGACGCTCGTGGACTGGAATTTGATTGCAGTATTCGACCGTGCGACGAATCTCATCGATGTTGCCGAAATTGATTTGTGGG
>CAIXFB010000260.1 GCA_903918595.1 uncultured Actinomycetes bacterium | reverse complement strand
GGTCTCTTGGCATGGCTTCACCCAAGAGATTTTCCGGCTCATCGGTGCTGACCCTGATCGGGTGATCGCTGTTACCTCGGAGGAGTTCATCCGGCCGGCGCCGCGGCCCGCGTATTCAGTGCTCTCGCACGGTGCGTGGGAGAAAGCTGGACTTACTCCTATGCGCGATTGGCGCGAGGCGATTGCTGATGCGGTGGCGCAGGGCATCTCGCCTGATTGATCAGGTAGTGCTTCGCACGTCGAGATCTGGAATATCCAAGAAATCTCTGGGGTTAGCTGTGTAGAGCGGAATGCCGTAAGCCAGGGCTGTTGATGCAATGAGTGCATCAAAACCTCGAGCGCGAGACTTGGAACCACTCTTGCGAAGACTGCTCGCCACTATCGCAAATCGTCGTGCGCATGCATCGTCGAACGGAAGTACCTCGAGAGTCGCTTCGGCGTATTGCAGAACGAGTTGCCGACGATCACGAACTTCGGCATCTGGTGCAACGTGCGGGCCGACAGTGAGTTCGGCGAGGCTGATGGCGCTCATGACCGAGTACCTGGGGAGGGACTCCTCAACTACATTTTCGAGATTGATGATCACGCTGGTGTCGAGTAATCCCACGTGCGCATCTGAGGTCACAGGTCCAGATCCAGAACCTGAGAAATGTCGTCCCGAAGAGCGTCGCCGTCAATGGCTGGGACGTTGCGCCACCGCTCAAGAAGTGCAGTGCTCGTGAGCCGGGGATGCGGCAGGGGGATCAGACGGGCTACGGGTTTCCCATCTCGGGTGATGGTCATGGACTCCCCTCCTTCGACGCGATCAAGAATCTGCCCACCGTAATTGCGCAATTCACGAACGGAGACCTCTTCCATCGGCCCAGTGTATCACCGGTGAGACAGCTAAGGCGGCTGAATCCACCTGTGAACCCACCCGGCCACCTCGGCGAGAGAACGGTCGTCGATAGAACCGAAAATACGAATGATTCGCTCGGTACTGACGGTGCGTGGCTGTTCGGTCATGGCGAAACTTGATGACTGGAGTCCGGTTTTCCCTGTGAGTTCTACGTGATTGAGCCAATTACGAAAAGTGGTGGTGCACGGAACTACGATCGCGAGTTGACGTTGAATGTCCGAAAAGTCCGGGGACGAAACGATCACGCATGGGCGGATCCCTGACTGTTCGCGGCCGACGTTGGGACTTAAGTCAGTTAACGCCACAAGACCAGCGATGAGTCCTAAGGGTGCCAAGGGTTTTCCTCGAGACCGTCGGATAGTGAACCGTCCAGGCTTGCGATCTCTGCGAGGTATTCATTCCACACTTCAGGAGATGCCTCACGCATTTGTTTCTTTGCGAGGTCCATCTTTTGGCGCCATATGTAGGCCTCGAGGAGCTCTTCCACGACACTTCCAGCTGTGCTGCCTGACTCCGATGCAAGTGCATTGAGGCGGTCGCGCACCTCGGGTGAAACCTTGATTGTGGTCGTGGCGAGACTCATGGAGTCGAGTATACCGAACGTATACCGATCTTTCTAGACTGGAATGGCATCCAGCACGTCGGCAACACCCTCACCAGGAATGCCCTGTGTAGTGAGGTTCGCGAAAGCTTTCACGCCGTCGGGCGCGGAATCCATCGCAACGCCAAGACCGGCCCAGTTGAGCATGTCGGTGTCGTTCCACGAATCACCAATGGCGATCACGCGCGCGGGATCAACATCACGCCTGGCGCACAGCTCGGTCAGCATCGTCGACTTGTTCACGCCCTTGGGACCGATATCCATCCAAGCGACCTCGGCGATTCCGAAGATGACGGAGTGGAAGCCGAGGTGGTCGGCAACTTCCCGGAAGCCGCGCTCGGCGTGATCGTGGCTGCGCACAACTAAACGCACGCACGGATCCTTTGTCATCTCAGAGAGTTCTGCCTCGCGAATAGAAAGACCCAGTGCGCCGGTATCAAAAAGATGCGTGGTGGTGAACTCACCGTGGATGTCTTCCACAGCAAAGATCGCGTCGGGAATCATTTCGAGCAGTGGCGCGATCAACGGGCTGGGATCAAAGGTGACCGCCTCAATGATCTTGACGGTTTCTACGCTGGCCAGAATCGCACCGTTGCTACACACCACCAGATCGTCGATTCCAGCCGAGCGCGCAACCGGGTATGTGGTGCTGAAGGAACGGCCAGTTGCGAGGGCAACTTTGATACCTGCTTCTTGCACGCGTTCAATCGAGCGCATCACGCGCTCATCGACGGTGCCCATGTGATGGGTGAGGGTGTCGTCGATATCGAGAGCGATGAGTTGCGGCGTCCAGTCGATCGGCAACGTGCCGTTGTGTTTGGGGCCATGAAGTGCGTGCGGGAGTTCGGTCATGAGAGTTGCGTACGTCCTTGCATGTAGGGGCGAAGAGCGGCGGGAAGCGTGACGCTGCCATCAGCCTGTTGATGATTTTCAAGAATTGCGACGATCACCCGAGGCATCGCGCACAACGTGCCATTGAGAGTTGCCAATGGCTTGGTGGTCTCACCGTCGCGCATGCGGATGCGCAGCCTGCGGGCCTGAAACTCATTGGTATTAGAAGTGCTTGTCACTTCGCGGTAAGCATCCTGCGTAGGAATCCACGCCTCGATGTCGAACTTTCGTGAAGCGCTCGAGCCCAGATCACCCGTGGCAACGTCGATCACCCGGTAAGGAAGTTCAAGAGCGTCGAGGAACTCCTTCTCCCACGCCAACATGTTTGCGTGCTCGGCCTCGGCGTTGGCCGGATCGCAGAACACGAACATCTCGACTTTGTCGAACTGGTGAACCCGGATGATCCCGCGGGTGTCTTTGCCATACGAGCCGGCCTCGCGGCGGAAGCAACTTGACCAGCCGGCGTATCGCTTCGGCAAATCAGCTGCGTCGATGATCTCATCTGAGTGAAATGCGGCGAGAGGAACTTCGCTGGTGCCCACCAGATACAAATCGTCGGACTCAACGCGATACACATTCTCTGCGGCCTG
>CAIXFB010000259.1 GCA_903918595.1 uncultured Actinomycetes bacterium | reverse complement strand
CTGAAGGTGGCGTTGAATTGGAATATCTCCGCGCCAGGAGCGGGAAACCCGCATCCCGACATCAGGTGACAGTTCGGCCCGCCGGAGGCGAACACAACTTCAGCCGACACGCACTTCCTCCATGGTCGAAATATCCATTAGTTACGTCCAGCTGTCTTACTGGTGGCCTGGGCCGCGAGTCTTTGTCGCTCCTCGCGAGCAAGGCCGGTGAAGATCAGGTAGTACGACAAGCCGAGGCCGAAAAGCGCCCCGACCGCCATCAGGAGTTCGCGGTGGCCGAGCCACAACGACAGCAACCACCCGATCCCGGTGTACAACACGATACCGGCGATGAGACGACTGCTGATTACCCAGGCGGCATCGTCCATCCGACGTCCCTGGGGAAGGGATGAACGCTGACCTGACTCTGACGAACCGCCTGCGCGTTCCTGCTGCGCGCTGGAACGGTACCACCTGCTGGGGTTCGTGCTGCGAGCAGGGAGGAGAGATTCGGGGCGCTTCATGACCCTGCCTCCGGATCCACATACAACACCTTCGTCGTGGTGAATACCCACATCTCTGCAGCGGTCCAAGCGAGCGTGCAAGCAATGATCGTTGCGGCAAATACCTTGGTATCAAACAACGTTGTGTCCGCAAAAATAATGATGAAGATGAACAGCGCACCCACCTTGAGCAGGTAGATCATGAGCGCCACGGTCAGGGCCATTTGCGGGTTGGAGCGCAACACCCTGCCGAGGAAGAACTGTCCGATTGTGAAGAAGATCACGACGATCGCCGTGGCGATCACGGCTCCGATGAGCCCGGCGGTACCCGCAATGAGCCAGCCGGCGATCATGCAGATCACACCAACCACACCCGTCGCACCACCAGCACGGGTGAGGACGATGGAGTCGATGCTGTCCGCGGGCTTCATAACAATCCGACGCTATCGCACCGGCTGTCAGGGTCAACCGCGAGTGCCCGTGCCCCTGCCGGGCGCGATCTGAACGACCTCGGCTCTTTGCGCCGAGCGGGGACTACGCACGATCCACATCAGAATCGAAAGGCCCACTGCGAAACCCACCACGGCATAGCCGAGCGGCACGAACGCGACCGCAACCGCGGTACCAGCGATGAGCCCGGTCCATGCATACATCACGAGAACCGCTCGCATTTGCGAGTGACCCATTTCCAACAACCGATGGTGCAGGTGCTTCTTATCCGGTGCGAATGGGTTACGGCCAGCCCGAGTACGCCTCACCACGGCCAGCAGCAGATCAACCAAGGGAACAGCCATCACGGCAATGGGCAACAGAATGGGCAGCAACGTTGGGAACAGGGTGCCACCGGCCACTGCACTGGGGTCCACCTGACCGCTCAGCGTGATGGTTCCGGCCGCCAGGAGCAGACCCAGCATCATCGAGCCGGTATCCCCCATAAATATCCGCGCAGGGAAAAGGTTGTGGGGCAAGAATCCAATACACATGCCCACGAGCAGCACACTGACCAAAGTAGCCAGCGTGGCTCTCTCAAATCCGAATTCCACGGAGAGCAGATAGGAGTATGCGAAGAATGCTCCTGCCGCGATGGCAACGATGCCCGCCGCCAATCCATCGAGCCCATCAATGAAGTTGATCGCATTGATGCTGATCAGCACGATCAACACTGTGAACAAGACGCTGGTCAACGGGTCAAGGACAAATGTGCCAGCAATGGGCAACCAGATGATGGCCACGCCTTGAAAAGCCATGAGACCTGCTGCCAACACCTGCCCGGCAAGTTTGGTCGGGGCATCGAGGCCCCATTTATCGTCGATCACGCCAAGGGCGACGATCACCAGCACCCCGGAAAGCAGCGCAATCGGGGTTTGTCCGCCCTCAAAGACCGAGCCCATTTTCGGAAGCTTGCTCGCGAGCAAAAGCCCTGCGAGCAGACCGCCCAACATGGCAAGTCCGCCGAGCCTGGGCGTAGGAGTGTCATGAACATCCCGGTCACGAACTGGAGCCATGATGCGCCATGCGCGGGCGAGCCGCTCCACAGGTGGGGTCAGCAAGTACGTGACCGCCGCGGCGGCCAGAAGGCAGAGTACGTACTCGCGCATGAGCCGTTATCCCCGCGGATATGCGGGGTATTTGCGCACCAGATCGCCCACCTCGGCCGCAATTGATGCCGCCGCTGAACCATCTGCATCACGAACCGCGCGAGAAATGAAACCAGCAACTTCTTTCATATCGGGTTCGGTCATGCCCTGCGTGGTGGTAGCTGGGGTACCCACTCGGATACCCGATCCGATGGACGGTGGCTGAGGGTCATAAGGAATCGCATTCTTGTTCAATGTGATTCTGGCCGCATCGCAGCGCACCTCTGCGTCAGCACCGGTCACGCCAATCGGCTGAAGGTCGATAAGCGCCAGGTGGGTATCGGTACCACCACTGACAGCACGCATACCTTCATCAATGAGGCCGGCGGTCAACGCCTGCGCATTGATGATTACTTGTTGGGCGTAATGCTGGTAAGCCGGAGTGGCTGCCTCTTTGAGAGCGACCGCTTTCCCGGCAACCGCATGCATGAGTGGGCCGCCTTGCATCATCGGGAAAACGGCTTTGTCGATAGCCGCAGCGTGTTCGGCCTTGCACAGAATCATCCCGCCGCGCGGACCGCGCAACACTTTGTGCGTGGTAAATGTCACGACGTCGGCGTAGGGAACCGGGCTGGGGATGGCCTTCCCAGCGACCAAACCAATGAAGTGCGCAGCATCGACCATCAAGATCGCACCTACTTCATCGGCAATCGCTCGAAAGGCCGCGAAGTCGATCAGTCTCGGGTAGGCCGTAGCGCCGCAAATAATCATTTTCGGACGGTGCTCGAGAGCAATGGCGCGGACTTCGTCGTAATCAATACGTTCGGTGTCGGCACGCACGCCGTAAGGCACGATCGTGAACCATTTGCCCGAGAAGTTGACCTTTGAACCATGGGTTAAGTGACCCCCATGCGCCAAGCTCATTGCCATCACGGTGTCGCCGGGCATGACGAAAGCTCCGTATGCGGCCAGATTGGCACTGGCACCACTGTGCGGCTGAAGGTTTGCATGGTCGGCGCCGAAGAGCGCTTTCGCACGTTCGATGCCGATGACCTCGGCTTTATCAACCTCAGCACAACCACCGTAGTAACGCTTCGACGGGTAGCCCTCTGCGTACTTATTGCTCATTGTTGAACCGAGAGTGGCCAGCACCGCTGGGGAAGTGAAGTTCTCACTGGCGATCAACTGCAACCCAGAGCGCTGCCGCTCCAACTCAGCCAGGATCACCGATGCAATTTCCGGATCCGTGCTCTCTAGAGCCTCGAAATCGGGTCCGAAGAATGTGTCGGTTGCCATGTGCTCCCCTGAAGTCAGCGCGGATGGGATGGTGATTGCGGGCTAATGAGCTGATTCTAGAGGTCGGGGCACACTTCCCGCAGAGCCTGCGGACTCAGTGCGCCTGCGCGTCGGATGATCGGCGAGGGGCCGGTTGCATCCACCACGGTGCTCGACGCACCTCTGATTTCGCTCAACCCTGGCGCACTTCCTAAGCCCAACCCAACTA
Source organism: uncultured Actinomycetes bacterium (assembly GCA_903918595.1). Classification (GTDB taxonomy): domain Bacteria; phylum Actinomycetota; class Actinomycetes; order S36-B12; family S36-B12; genus CAIXFB01. The sequence continues at coordinate 1,234 of CAIXFB010000259.1, read as the reverse complement.
CCTCCGCCCAGGGCGCCTCTCCGGCATCCACGATGAGGTCTAACCCGACCAACTCCGCCACCTGATCAGGTGACGTGACGGCCGTTTCCTCACTCGCTGGGACGGCGGTCACCGCCGCGGGTCCGACTCGTCCGAGCACTGCCAAAGCAACTGGATGCAGAGGCATCCGAACTGCGACTGGAGCTTTCCCGGCCGCATCCCAATTCAGGGTTGTCGCTGCCGGCAACAGCAACGTCAGCAAACCAGGCCAGAAAGCATCCATAAGGTCTCGTGCGTAGTTGGGCACGTTCTGGGTGATTCCAGAGACTGTGGAGACAGACGGCACCAGAATTCCTAGCGGAGCATCGTCTCCATAGCCTTTAGCCCGGCGCATAGCTGCAGTTCCGCGCGCCGAAAAGGCATCGGTAGCCAGTACATAAACAGACTCTGTGGGCAGGAGTACCAGCCCGCCGCGTTTCATCGCGGCAGATGCGGCTGACACTGCACGTTCAGCGTTGGCTCCACGCTGCCATTCGATTCGAACGCTCATGTGCGGATCGCCATCGTGAACCGTGGCAGTCCGTTGAGATCCGACCGATCCACAACAGAAGCAAACAACGCCGTACCGGGCAATTGTGGGATTCGTTCCGCGAGATCAGCATTGACAGAGGCGGCCCTCACAATGGCCGGAACGCCGAGTGTTCCTGCATCGGTGCCTTGAATATCCGCATGCTCGATGACCAAGAGTCCGCCCTCCCTGAGCAACAATCCGGCAGTGAGAACAACCCGCCGGGTGACCGTGAGTCCATCTGCACCTGAGTACAAGGCCATCGCAGGATCATGGTCGCGAACTTCCACTTCTCGAGGAATCATCCCTTCAGGAATGTAGGGCGGGTTCGCCGCAACAACGCTTGCTTGACGCACAAGATGCGAAAGTTCATGACCGGGCTCGGAAACCAAGGCGGCATCGTCAACTATCACTTCAACGCGCGAGCCCACTTGCGCAAGCATGTCCGCGTGCGCGGCCACATTTGACTGTGCCCACATGGCCGCTGTCGGGTCAAGTTCAACAGCGTAAACAGTGCTTTCGGGAACCTCGGTCGCCATGGCGAGGGCCACGGCTCCACTTCCAGTACATAGATCGACAGCCACTTTCGATGATGACTCTCGAAGGGCGCGAATAGCCGCTTCAGCCAGGAGTTCAGTTTCAGGCCGCGGAATGAATACACCCGGCCCAACCTTTAACTCCAAGTAT
>CAIXFB010000258.1 GCA_903918595.1 uncultured Actinomycetes bacterium | reverse complement strand
TTGCTTGCCTCAGCCAAACCCAACGAGGTCACGATTTCCCTTTCAAGTCAGCCGCGAGGTCAGCCACCTCGACGGGGAGTTCGCCAGCTTCTGTTCGAGCCAAACCGGCTACCTCAACGAGCGTAGTTCCATCTTCGGCGGCGCGCACACGCACCCATACTCGCCTTCGCCTGATAAAGAGCGAGCCGAGTAATCCAAGTATGGCAATGACAGATGCCGCAAGAGCCGCTTCCTTGCCCGGATCGAATGCAATCTGGAAAGAGGCCCACCGGACGTAGTTACCAAGAGTGACGGTTCCGGCGCCATTGGGCAGTTCCCACGTTTGTCCGGGCACCAGAGCACGCAAACCCAGTTGTTCCATGCCTTCAGTCTCAAGTGAATAGATGCTCTGCGGCTTGCCAGCATCCATCCCCAAATCCCCAGCCCACGCGGATAAGAACACTGAAGGGTCATCAGCCTCCGGGAAGAGAGAGAAGGGTCCGCGCACTTCATCGAGTGCCGTCGTCGGAAGGAAAAGTCCTTGAATACCTACCTGAGGATCGGCGTCAGGGATCTTGATGACTCCGGTCGAAGTGAAGTTGCCATCTTGCGGAAGGAACACCACAGCGTCATCGAGCACCACGCGACCTTGTGAGTCGGTCACCGTGAACTGCGGTGCATAGCCGTGCCCGACGAGGAAGACTTTCGCCCCCGCGATGCTCACCGGATAGTTGACTTCGATGCGTTCCTTGACCAACGGAGCGCCCGGTTCGCGTTGAAGTTCGATATCTGCTTCAAAAAGTCTCGGTGAACCTAACTGCGCTTCGGTGCGATCGAACTCGACCCGAAAGTCTTGCAGGGTGAATGCGAAGGGTGGCAGGTCCTCGGGACCAGAAAATCGGCCTCCACCCCACGCGTCGTATTGGGTAAGTGTGTTGGAGAACCCTGCGCCCTCTTTGACGATGACGTTTCCGCGCCAGCCAAAGAGCCCGCCCACAGCAACCGCTATCAAGACACCGATCAGCGCAAGGTGGAACACCAGATTGCCGGTCTCGCGCAAGTAGCCCTTTTCTGCGGCTATCCAGTCGCCTTCCCCTGGATCCGAGGAGCGCACGCGCCACCGGCGACTGACGAGGTAATCGCGAGCCGATGCAAGAACGGCGCTCTCAGTCTGCGTCGTCGTGAATTCTTGGTATTCCGGCAGGCGTCCCAAATGTCGAGGCGCTGGCGGTGGTGGCATGCGCATCGTTCGCCAATGCACACCGATCCGTGGCAGTACGCAACCGATCAACGAGAGGAACAGCAGGAGGTACACCGCTGCAAACCATGGAGCCGCGTACACGTCGAAAAAGCCCCAGGTATCGAGCAGCGGCCCCCACGTTGGCGCATCGGCGATCCATTGCTCCACCAACACCGGGTTGGTGCCTCGCTGCGGCAGGATGGAACCGGGGATGCTGACGAATGCGAGCAGAAACAGCAGAATCAGAGCCGTTCGCATGCTGGTGAATTGGCGCCACATCCACCTCGCGAAACCCATTGAGGACAGCGGTGGCAGGGAAGGGCTCGGCTCGGTGGTGGTCAAGGTTCCGGTTGACTCAGCCATCACAGCACCGTCTCAAAACCGGGGATCGTCACCCTGAGCCAGATGGTGAACTGGGTCCAGGCGCCAGACACCAACAGAATGCCGACAAAGACCAGCATTCCGCCACCGATACGCATCACTACTGCATAGTGCCGTCGAACAAAGGCGAGCGCACCTGCAGCCCGGCTGAACAGCACGGCAAGCAGGATGAATGGCAAACCTAAGCCGATGCAATAAGCCAGGGAGAGAATTGCACCGCGCGCCGCACTCGCCTCACTGAACGCCAAACTCTGTACTGCGGTCAACGTTGGGCCGATGCACGGCGACCATCCGATGCCAAAAAGCAGGCCCAGAAGCGGAGCACCGGCCACTCCCCACTTGGGTAGTGAGTGCATTCGCCATTCCCGTTGCAGCCCCGGGATCAATCCCATGAAAGCGAGTCCCATGATGATGACAAGTACCCCGAGAACTCGATTGATGATGTCGGCGTACTCCAGCAGCAACGATCCGATGCCGCCAAAAAGTGCACCATAGGAAATGAACACCACGCTGAACCCGGCAACAAATAGCAGGCTGCCAGCAAGAACTCGACCGGTATGGCGCGAAGTGTCGTCAGCAAGGTCGGCACCCGTGAGTCCGGTCACATACGAGACATAACCCGGGGCCAGTGGCAAAACACAGGGGCTGAGGAATGCGATCAGCCCGGCCATCACCGCGATGGGTAATGCGATGAGCATCGATCCATTCGTGACCAGATCGGTAATCGTGGTCAACAGATCAGAGTTCATGGCGCAACGGGCTCGTCGATCAAGGGTTCCAAAATCGCCCGCAAAGAAGCCGCGCTCACCACACCAAGCACCCGGGCAGCCACTCGACCCTGTCGGTCAATCACCACGGTGGAAGGAATGGCCTGGGGTGGCAAGGAACTTCCGAACTGCAGTTGCTGGCGGCCATCGCGATCAATGACGTTTGGGTAGGTGATCGAAAAGTTGTCAACAAAGGCACGGGCCGCATCATCTGAATCACGGGTGTTCAGGCCGATGAACTGCACACCTTCATTCTGAGTTTCGCGCCACACCTCTTCGAGCTCAGGGGCCTCCGCTCTGCACGGTGAACACCACGAAGCCCACACATTCAGAACGACGACTTCACCTTGTTGATCTGCGAGTGCGAATTCTGAACCATCGAGACCAACTCCCGATATTGCAGGAGCCGGCTGCCGATCTGCTTGATCAAGAACAACTATCGAACCATCACCGGCGACATAGCCAGAGCCTGCAGTTTCACCAGTGTCCGCGCAGCCAACAAGGGCAACACACGCGATCAGCCCCGCCAGAGCCAACCGAACGGGACGCATGGGTTCAAGCTCCCGCTATAGGGCTTGCGCCGTCGAGCAGATCCCGGGAAGGCTCGGTGTAAGCGATCGAGACCAATGAAGGCCCATGAAAGGTGAGGGAGGTCAACGAGGCCAGCGTGCATTGCCGACTACGCGGATCGTGCCAAAGCCTGCGCCCTTCAGCGTTGAGGCGGGCGATCCAAATTGGCAATTGGTGACTCACCAGCACGGCCTCGTGGCCTTCAGCTTTTTGGCGGGCATCGTCGATGGCAGCGCTCATGCGGGCAGCAACTTCGTCATAGGGCTCACCCCATGAGGGCCGGAACGGATTCCAAAGATGCCGCCAGGTACTCGGTTGCTTCAACACACCATCACCCACACTGACCCGCTGACCTTCAAAGACGTTATCGGCTTCGATGAGCAGCGGATCGGTCTGAATCTCCAGGTCATGGACCGCAGCTACCGGATGAGCGGTCTGCTGCGCACGTTCCATGGGTGAGGACACAACCAGGGCGATATCCCGGTCGCGCAATGCCACGGCCGCACGCTCTGCCATCACTTCGCCAAGGTCAGAAAGGCGATAGCCGGGAAGACGGCCGTACAGCACCTTCTCGGGGTTGAAAACTTCACCGTGCCTGAGGAGATGGACCGTGGTTCGAGGGCCCGACATGATCACTCAATCACTTTACGTCGCGGAGCTACCCGTCGACGACTGGGGCGCCATCCGCTTTCACCTGACTCGAGAGCCAGCGTGCGCAGCACCTCGCCGTGGGCTGCGAGCGCATCGACCAACGCACTCGGCGTGCTCACCTCAGCAAGGACGTCAACGCGCAAACCATGCTCTTCGGCAGTTTTGGCGGTCTGCGGTCCGATACATGCCACGACCGTCGTGTGATGCGGCTTACCCGCAATGCCGACGAGGTTGCGCACTGTGCTGCTTGACGTGAACAGCACCGCGTCGAATCCACCGGTCTTGATGGCTTCACGAATTTCTGCGGCCGGCGGAGCGGCACGAACCGTTCGAAAGGCCGTGATGTCTTCAACTTCCCAGCCCAATTCGGTAAGACCAGCAACGAGAGTGTCGGTTGCAATGTCTGCACGCGGGAGGAACACCCGATTGATCGGATCCATCAATGAGTCATACGGTGGCCACTCCTCGAGCAGGGCTGCCGTGTTGGAGTCATCAGCGGGGACCAGGTCTGGGCGTACACCGAAATCGATCAGTGCAGCAACTGTCGGTGCACCAACAGCAGCGACTTTGAGGCCTGCAAAGGAGCGAGCGTCAAGTCCGTACTCCTCAAGCTTCTCTCTGATTGCACGAACCGCGTTGACAGATGTGAAGCCAATCCACTCGTACCGACCAGACACCAAGCCATGCACAGCACGGTCAATTTGCTGGGGTGTGCGAGGAGGCTCGACCGAGATGGTGGGCACTTCAAGTGGTACGGCACCATGACCGCGAAGCACGTTCATCAGCGAACCTGAGTTGTCTTGGGTGCGCGGAATCAACACCCGCCATCCGATGAGCGCCTTCGATTCGAACCAGTTCAACTTCTCACGCTGCAAGACAACTTCACCGATGACGACCATGCCCGGACCGGTGTGCTTGGCACTCTTCGCAGCAACTCCGATGTCTTCGAGCGAGGCCACCACGCTGGTTTGATCCACGGTGGTGCCATTGCGGGTCACCGCAACCAAGGTGGATGCGTCGCGGCCGGCTTCGATGAGCGCAGTAGCGATCGCACTGAGTTTTTCTGCCGCATTGAGCAGCACCACAGTGGCCTTGGTGGTGGCCAGGTCTGCCCACGAAATGTCAGTGGCATTTGCATCGATGACTCGGACCTCGCGGGCCCGGCCCGCCATTAACCCGAAGCCCGCGTAAATCGGCACGCCGGTCACTTCACTCACACCCGGCGCCAATTCGAAAGCGATGTGCGCCTTGGAGAGCGCGGCCGCCTCGGTGCCGAGGCCACCTTCGAGTGAAAGATCACCCCG
>CAIXFB010000257.1 GCA_903918595.1 uncultured Actinomycetes bacterium | reverse complement strand
GCTGTAACGGGCCACTCTCAGAAGTAAATGTCGCTGAACCGTTTTTGATTGTCACTGTCGTGCCCGTTGCGTTCGAGTCAGGCGCATACGTGATTGTGCAACCCTCGCAATTAATACCCACAAAATTCAAAGTCACTTCAGCGTTAGAGGCTGCTGAGGCCGGCGGGGCAAAACCAATCAGCCCAAGTACAACTGCTGCCGTCATTGCCGCAAAAGACACTCTCTTGGCCAACATAATCATTCATCCCCTACATTTATTTGCAAGCCCTGAGCCCTGCACTTTTGTGACCATTGCACTGAACCTATCAAAACACGACCCATCACTTTTCAAACTTCGAATGATTCTTTGGATCTGCCGCACGGTCAGCCGTTGCGGATGTTTTCAAATGTTTGAGAAGGCAACGGATAGCTCAGCGGCTGAAAATGTTAGAAAGCATGACTGTTATTTGAAGGTACAACCGTGCTGCTTGGCCCATTTCCCTCACGAAATGGGCCATTTCCTTTGGAGCCGCCTCGGGGCACTGTCGCTGCACCCCTCCCCACCCCGGACCTACGCATTACTAGTCCCTACCAATTGATACAGGGTGGATGCCAGGCTTTGACCTAGAGGTCCCGGACAGAATCAGATGCGGTGACCGGTTGCCATTCGCAACCTGCATCTGATCATGCGCCTGCACAGAGGCTAAGGTCGGAATTGTGGCTAGTGTTTGGGATTCGTCCCTGGGCAGGGACGGCTTTTCGGAGTACTCCGGTTTACGGAAAGCAGACGTGGTGTACCGCCAACTCCGGCAAGAAATCATCAGTGGACATTATCTGCCTGGGGCTGAGTTGACCGTGAGCCTGCTCACCCAGCGCATCGGCGTCAGCAAGCAGCCTGTGATGGATGCCTTGCGACGGTTGCAGGAGAACGATTTCGTTGTGGTGGTTCCGCAGGTTGGCGTCTTCGTCACGAAACCGACGGTTGCCGATGCCGAGGATTTCTACCGAGTGTGGTCCGCAAGTGAGGGTGTCGTCGCCGGAATGGCAGCTGATCGTCGTTCTGAAGATTCGGTTGAGAAACTTCGTCTAGCAGTGAACGGGCTATCACAAATTCTTCAATCACATAACGAAGATGTCGTCAACGGCTACATCGAGCGCAATCGGCAAATTCACCGTTTCATTTATGAAATGGCCGGTTCCATGACCGTTCTTCGCCTTGCGTTGAATGCGTGGGATCGAAGCGACTTTCTCATTGCGATGAGTGGAGTCAATATTGAACGTGATCGAATGCACGAAGCGGATGCAGAGCATCATGAATTGCTTGACGCCATTTCACAAAGGAGTGTGCGCAAGGCTCGTGACATAACGGAACGACACGTGATGGCTACAGGATCGATTGTCGTGGATGCGATGAAGCGAAGTGCAGTGGAGCAACTTCCGGAGTGATTCCAGGAAGTGGGGATGCCGCGAATGCGACATCCCCACTTCCTTTTTCAGGAGATGTTGCGATTTAGCGGTACTGCTTGAGCAAGATGCCTGACACGTCAACTGGCTTGTTGACGAGCCCGTTTCGCTGGAGTGCCGTGGCGGTTGCGAGCACATCTGCACGTGTCACAGATGTGAAGTAGACCGGCATCTTGGAGACCTTGAAAGCCTCCACTGGCTGGCGGGTCATCTTGGCTGCCGACTGGTAGAACTTCTCATGGTTTTGGCGTAGGCGAAGTTCTATCGCGGTCTGCGCCATGGAGCGCTGGAATGCCTGAACAGCAGCTGGATTGCTGTTGATGTAGTTCGAAGTTGCGATCCAGGCAGCAATCGGTCCACCATCTGTGTCGATCTGGAAGTCAGCTTGAGTCAGGATTTCCAGGCCCAAGGATTCACAGTATGCATTGAACGGCGTCGTTCCGTATGCCGCATCTGCAGTGCCTTGGTTGACCAAATCCATGCCAAGGCGCATGCCAGCGATCGTCCACTTGACGGTCTTGGGGTCACCACCGTCTTTGCGAATGTACTCGCTGAATGCCAGTTCCGATAGGCCGCCGCGTGAACCGATGGCAATCGTCTTGCCTTGGAGATCCCGGCCGCGCGTGATGCCACTTCCCTTCTTGATGCAAAAGATCGAGGGATCCGTGACCTTGGCGAATGCTTTGTCGGTCTTCATGCGCCGGGCATCATTTGCGCTGATGCCATTCGCGGGTGCAACGACCTTGATGTCAAGGTTTCCATTGGTTCGCGCGGTGAGTGCGTTAGCGAATGGGATGTACATGTACTGAATCTGACCGGCCTGAAGCATACGAACCAAGTCCGGTGGGGCCGGTGACACCATCAACGTCACATTTAGGCCGTTTTTCGCGAAGATCCCTTGATCAATGGCGTACTGAACCTGCGCGTTTGTGCCGACAGCATTGACGCCGACCACAACATCGGTGGCGGCTTGAGCGCTGCCAGCTCCGATGACTCCGGCGCTGATTGCCATGGTGGCAGCACAGGTAAGTGCCACGACTCTTGCTCGAAATTGCGTTCCGATCTTCATAAAAACTCCGTCCTGTTGGAGGTGAGCGGAAATTAACAGGCTAGAATGCTAGTTCCCACCAGATCTTTGTTCCGTTAGAAATTTGTGTGTGACGCACGTCGCTGTGCCTCGCGGCACTTGGACTTACCCCGCCGTTCATTTGTTGGCAACATTTCGCCGCTGCGCTCATGGTCTGCCGCACGGCGGAACATCCACAATATGGATTCCACTGGATGAGAGGCCAAGCCAAGTCGCCTGTACGCCCCGTTCTCTCTTCGACGATGGGGTGCAAACCCGTGCGCTGCCGTGCCAGCAGCCCAGAGGGTGGCTCGGGGAAGCGTCGCTGCACCCCTCCCCACCCCGGACCTACGCATTACGAGGTGGCGGTCACATGAATCAGTGAGCCTCCTATGAAAGAACTTGGCGAGTTTGGAGCCGGTCATCGCTGGTACTTGCGCTTCAACGGGGACGAATTCGGGGACGGGCGTCAACGTTGATGCCCGTGAACTCGCAGCACCGCTCATTTAGCTGACTGTCATCATCGCGGCCATTAGCCTGCGTCGGAGCTGCTGAAACAGCGAAACCGGGCAATGGTCGGCCTATTTGTTGTGGGGTGTGACCAGCAGATTCCAACGATGACACATGTCACTCATTGAGTTGGTGTAGCGCACGCTGACAGTTGCAATGCTTCAGGTTCTCTGTTTCGACAGTACCCCGTTGCCGCGCGCGTTCAATGGTGCTGAGTCATGACTGCATCGGGCATTACTCCCGTGCAGTATTCGCAGCCCTATCGAGCGCTTTCCCAAGGTCTGCCACAGCAGAGCCAACATCCAAGTTGCGGCATCCGTAGGTCATACTCCCGTCATGCGCATTGCCATACTCAGTGCAGGAAACGCCGGCCAAGCATTCGCTGGAGGCATGACCCTCAGTGGGCACCAGGTCCATCTCGCTGCCGTCCCCGAACACTCGGAGCAGATCAAGATCATCCAGACCTTCGGTGGCGTCCTCGTCGAGGGTTCAACCGCAGCGGGAAAGTCGGGTGGCTTCGCGGAGATCGCTCGAGTTGACACCGACGTTAAATCTGCGGTGTCCGAAGCCGAGGTCGCCTTCCTTGTGTCCCCTGCCTTCGGGCAGGAGGCCTACTTCGAATACATCGTGGCCCACTCGCCCGACGATCAAGTGATCGTCATCCAACCCGGCAAGTTTGGGGCGTTACGTCTCGCCCAGATGATGCGCGAAGCAGGACGCGACCCGCATTCCCTTCTCATCACCGAGACCGACACATTCCTGTACGCAGCCAAGATTCATGGTCTTGACCGCATCTGGCTCCGGGGAATCAAGAGCCAACTACCTCTGGCCGCCCTGCCCCACACGCGCACCGATGAGGCTTTGGCGATCCTCCATCAGATCCATCCTCAATACGTAGCGGCACCCAGCGTGCTGACAACATCGATGAGCGATGCTGCCTACTCAATCCATCCGGTGACCACCCTGCTCGACCTATCCCGGATCGAGTCGATGGGCCCATACCGAACCAAGGCCTACAGCATCACCCCCGGCGTCGCCCGGATGGCCGAGGCAGTCGACGCCGAGCGGGTGCAAGTGGCACAGGCCATGGGAGTACAGACAGATGACGTCTTCACACAGCTCAAGAGCATGTACGGCTTCCCCGGCGACAATCTCTACGAGGCATTGAGTAACACAACGGTGCACGTCGACCAGTTGACTCCGCGCAGCGCACAGCATCGGTATGTCACCGAGGAGATCCCCTACGGGCTTGTGCCGATCAGCGAGATCGCGTCGATGCTGGCGATTCCGACCCCCAACATCGATGCGATCATCGCGCTCGCATCCACCGTCAACGGCGAGGACTACCGCGCCACCGGGCGCCACCTGTCGACCCTCGGCCTGGGACACATGAAGCCGGAGGAGCTGCTCGCGTCGGTCTAGGTGACGCTATGGCCCGCGACGAACACTCCCCGCACGCTGGCAAGGTCGTCAGCGGAAACGACCACGATGTCAGATCGCTTGCCCCCGGCAAGTCGCCCTCGATCCCGCAGCCCCAGAAGGTCGGCCGTGCGTGTTGCTGTCATTTGCGCCACCTCACGCAGGTCGATGAAGCCGCGGCGATACCAGCGATCCGCGACGCCCAGCATGGGTTCCCACGCGCCCCCGGCATAGTCGGTCGAAAGTGTGTCGACCATGCCTGCCTCTGCCAGGAGGTCCGCGCATTCAGGACTCGTAAGGCGCTGCG
>CAIXFB010000256.1 GCA_903918595.1 uncultured Actinomycetes bacterium | reverse complement strand
GTCATTCGTGACCTTGACGCATTGCGTGCGGCGCTTGGCTACTCGACGTGGAACTACTGGGGCATGAGTTACGGCACGCGGATTGGTCACGCCTATGCGCGTACCTTCCCGCACAAGTTGCGCGCGATGATTATGGACGGCAGTGTGATGGCCAATGAATCTACGTATCGAAATGGGACATCTTTCCCGGCGAACTATTGGGTATCCCTCCAACTTTTCCCCTCGTTAGCGGCCCCCTCGGCAGCTCGCAAGATCACGTTCATCGAGGAGTATTTGAATGACAAGGTGGTGGTGCTACCCGATGGCATCGAGTTCACACGTTGGGATTGGGCGGAACAGTTTCGGAACCTCCTGGTAGCGCAGAGCCAATATCCATATGCGCGGGCCATGGTGAACAATCTGTATACGGGCATTACCGCTGCGACTCCCGCTGAGCGCGCCAAGGCACTCGAGGTAGTGGCAAATATTTCTGAAGTACTGCGCTCGAATATTGAGAAGCAAATGTCGGAAATGGCAGCGGTTCTTATCTTTGTGAACTGCTCGGACCTGCACGATCGTCCAACAGCATCGCAACTCGCCGTCGCCTCGGAATCAACTGAGCGAAACTATGGCATGACTCAGCCCTATTCCTCGAGCAACTCCGCCGCGTGCTTTGGGCTCGCCCCCGATGATTTATCGCCCGCTATCCCCAGCGGTGCTGGCATGATCTCTTTGAAGACACCTCCGGTGTTCGTGTTGTCCTCGGGCGATGCTGCGACCCCCTGGGTGTGGGGGCGTAGCCTCGCCAATACGTTCGTTGGGTCGAGCACGGTCACCTATGAAAGTACTCAGCACGTTGCGTATCTGAACACCCCATCAGACTGTGTGAACGCGCCGGTGACCGAATATCTGCTGACACTCAAAATGCCTTCCAGACACCGTCTGTGCGCATACTCCCCGGGTGGCCCCACCGTGCAGAGGTAGTAATCGCTGAATCGATTTGCTCCTACTTTGCGGTGGATTTCGCGAGTAAGACTGGCGAGTCGAATGTAGTGATTGGCAAGAAGGCTGTCATTGCCTATATTCCACCTATGGAAAGCCCGCAGCCTCAGGCCGCTCCTTCGTCCACGGATCGAAAACGTAGGCGCTGGCCTTGGTTAGTTGGAGTTTTTGTAGCCATTCTCTATTGCTCTTCAGCCTTCTTTTACAACCGAAGTTTGCCAGTGGACTTAGGCTTCGCCACTGTCGAAGCGCCATCGGATGGCATAGGTGCCTACTTTGCCATGAGGGACATCCAGTTAACGACGGATCGTGTAACGGCCGATCTGTTGGTGACGTTTGGCGAAGAACTGACCGAATGCACTCCTGTATGTGGCCTGCGCGAAGAGGTCACATTGCTCGTTTCTCCGTCAACACAGTCGAGGATCACGCTCCCTCGCGGCACCCCTGTTGGCTACTCGACGCCAATTGTGTTGTTCCTTGAGGGAGCCCCATACACCTTCCCTTTTGACACTTACTTGTCACGCATTTACGTGCAAGCGGTGACCGTAGATGCTGACAGGGTTGCGAATGCGGTTCCCCTTGTGGCCGAAATCCTCGTTCCCGAGGGATTCGTGGGGTGGCAGATCCAACTGGGCTACCCCGGCGCCGACAGTGTTGAGACTGCTGCATCCTTTCTCAAGAAAGACGTGGAGAAGGCGAATGCAGATTACGCAGCGCCATCGCCAAGTGTGATTGACGATGGTCAGTCGTGGGCCTTCATGAAGATGGAACGTGCCTTCTCCACGAAGATTATTGCGATTCTGGTTTTGACGCTGATGGTCATTCTGGCAGGACTCTCGGTCGTGGCTAGTCACGATGTTCAAGCCGGGAAGAGACCTAACACTTTCGGAATGGCGGGATGGCTGACGGGATTGCTTTTTGCGATGCCGGCGTTGCGGGCTCTGCTTCCCGGAGCACCACCGCTCGGGTCGTGGATCGACATATTGGTGTTCTTCTGGGTGGAGATCGCAACCATGATTTCGCTGGCGACCTTTGTACTTTTCTGGGTGAGACAAGCACCCATGAAAGCCGGCGCAGCAGAAAACGAGCAGGTATCAGCGAAAGAGACGGATTAGGTATTGCTCGTAGTGCCTAGGTGACTCGCAGTGACGTTGGTCTGATCCCTGAAATGCACCATCGATTCAGAAGGTGCAGGCACCGGGTGTCAAGTAGCCCCACATAGTTGACTCAATCTGTTAATGTTCTTTCGAGTTGCCATTGCAGCTTGCACCGCCCAATTCCTGGAGGATTCTTATGGGCAGGTTTTCGCTCAGCAAACAACTCATAGTCATCGCTTGGGGGGCTCTTCTTGTGGGGGCGTCGCTCACTTTTGCTCCCGGCGCCGTGGCTGCAGACAAACAAAAGGAATTAGTGACTGCGGCCGAAAAGGTCCCTTTCACCGTGTACAACCCAGAGTTCACCGCAAACTTGCCGCTCGCAAAAGTGACTCTTGGAAAATTCAGTAAGCAAGCTGTTGGCCCAAATCCAGGCGGTTGCACCTATTTTGTGACCAGTGATTTCGGTAACGTGAAAACTCCGGCATTGTCGATCACCCAGTCAGAGGCCTGCGATGATCCAGGCGAGCCACAGCTTGTAGTTGCCACTTTCAATGTGAAGTTTTCAGGAGCAAAGAGTCAGAAGGTGACTATCACCACTGTCTGTCCAAATAAGGATGCGCAATCAGGGAGCGATTGCCGAAGTGGTTCTACCGCCACGCCCAGACAAGTTTTGCGACAGTCCACCGGCGACACATGGGTCGTACTGCCTGCACGTGGCGAAGCTGCTGAGACCACCACCGCCCAAATCACCACCACGGGCTTGACCGTGCGGCAAATCAGGAAGATTGTTCGAAGTTTGCAAAGTGTTGGGTAATTGCTCGTTGGCTCACGGCTTGTCAGAGAAAAAAGGGAGACTAGTACATATGTTTGCAAAGAGATTCTCACTCGTGGCAATGACGGCAGCAGTTGTACTTGGGCTGATTGGTTTTGCCCCGCCGGCCTCAGCAGCCTCTACCACTGAAGTGACTTTGAATTTTGTGGGTATTAATTGCGAGGGTTGCACAATCACGTATGCGCCTGACTCGAACGCAACGGGCACGACAGTGACAATCAAAAACGGTTCAGCGACATTTACTTCTGAGAGTGGCCCGTTACAGC
>CAIXFB010000255.1 GCA_903918595.1 uncultured Actinomycetes bacterium | reverse complement strand
GGCCTGGCACTCGCGCCCTATGACGCAGCTACTGGCAAGGCTGGCGTCATGCAGATTGCCGGCGTCACCCCTCCGACTTTCGGAATCCCTGCTGACGACGCGCTCTATCGGCACATCGTGGGCCTGTATGGCGAGGAGGTGAAAGGTCAGCGAGAGGCCCAGACCATCTTCATGGCCCCGCTCGGCACTCCCGTGATCTCCATGGTCGACGGCAGGGTGTGCGACCTACCCAAGCTCTACAGCAACGACTTCAGCGTTCGTGTTGCGCCGACGGGCACTGCTTGCTCGGGTGACGCTGCGCCGATCCTCTTCGAGCATGAGCACCTGATCAACCCCACGGTCAAGGTGGGCGATCAGGTCAAGGCAGGCCAGCAGCTCGGAGTCGTCAGCGATTACAACCCCCATTGGAAGGCCAAGGGCTTCGGGGTGCTCGATATCGGCGTGTTTTTCTCCAAGACCGGCAGCACCCAGCCGTGGCATGCCTGCCCGTCGAACTATCTCGCCCCGGCGAAGAAGGAAGCGCTCCTCTCCACCCTCGCCTCGATCGAGAACGCATGGATTACCCAGCGTGGGGACCCGAGCCTGTACAACCTTGCCGCGCAGAACCCGGTGGGCTGCCTCACCCAGGACGACATCACCGACAATAACAAGGGAGCCCAGTAGTCACAGGCCTCCCTTCGTAAGGGAGCGCCTCGGTCGGCGGTTGTGGTCGGGCGTGGGAGACTGATGCCCGTGAGCTCCTCGATCCCCAACGTCCTGGCTGGTCGATACGCATCCGAGGCGATGGTGGCGATTTGGTCGCCCACCGCCAAGATCGTTTCTGAGCGCCGGCTCTGGCTCGCCGTGATGCGGGCTCAGGCTGAGCTCGGTCTAGACATCCCTCCCTCTGCATTGGCTGATTACGCCGCTGTGCTTGAGCAAGTTGATCTTGACTCGATCGATGCCCGGGAGCGGGTCACCAAGCACGATGTTAAGGCGCGGATCGAGGAGTTCAACGCCCTCGCCGGGCATGAGTTGGTGCACCTGGGCATGACCTCGCGTGATCTCACCGAGAACGTCGAGCAGATGCAGATCCGCGAGTCACTTGAATTGGTTCGGGCCAAGTCGGTAGCCGCTCTTGACCGGTTGGCCGGGCTCGCGGTTGCGTATTCCGAAACGGCAGTGGCCGGTCGCTCTCACAACGTTGCAGCACAAATGACCACCATCGGAAAACGTTGCGCCACGATCGCAGATGAGATGCTCGTTGGTTTCGATCGGATCGATGATCTGCTCACTAGGTACCCGCTGCGCGGAATCAAGGGCCCGGTCGGAACAGCACAAGACATGCTCGATCTTCTCGGTGGCGATGCAGACAAACTCGAAGCACTCGAGCAGCGCGTTGCTCAACACCTCGGATTTGACGACGTGCTGACCAGCGTGGGCCAGGTGTATCCGCGCTCGCTCGACTTTGATGTGGTCAGCGCTCTGGTGCAACTCGCCTCGGCCCCGTCAAACTTCGCAACCACGTTGCGCCTGATGGCCGGCAATGAGGTTGCTACCGAAGGCTTCCGGCCAGGGCAAGTCGGATCCTCTGCAATGCCGCACAAAATGAATGCTCGCTCAAGTGAGCGAATCAATGGATTCCATGTGTTGCTGCGCGGCTACTTGAATATGACCGCAGACCTTGCCGGTCAGCAATGGAATGAGGGCGACGTCACGTGTTCGGTCGTGCGCCGTGTTGCATTGCCCGACTCGTTCTTTGCGATGGATGGTCTTCTCGAAACCTTCTTGACGGTGCTCGATGACTTCGGGGTGTTCACCGCGGTGATCGACCGCGAGATCGAGCGCTACCTGCCCTTCCTCGCCACCACCAAAGTGTTGATGGCGGCTGTGCGTGCTGGCGTTGGCCGCGAGGTTGCGCACGAGGCGATCAAGGAAAACGCCGTGGCCGTTGCCTTGGAGATGCGCGAGTC
>CAIXFB010000254.1 GCA_903918595.1 uncultured Actinomycetes bacterium | reverse complement strand
GCAATTGGTAACTCACGTAATGCCGGCCTACTTGCCGTGCGCATTCTTAGCGGTGCTGATTCAGACCTGGCCGATGCGATGGAAACCTTTCAAGCCGATCTGAACGCACAGGCCAAAGCTAAGGGTGCGAACCTGCGCTAGGGCGCACGCTTTTTAGATCGAGACTCCGCGTCTGCGCCATTCGATCAGCGGGCAGGTATCCATCACCATGAACAGGCCTGCATCAAGCACGCGTTGTGCAGCGGCTTCGTCGCTCACACCGAGTTGAAACCACACGGCTTTAGCTCCTGCGCTGATTGCTTGGTCTGCGAACTCCCCAGCGCGAGATGAACGCACAAAGCAATCCACTACATCGGGGGCGCCGTGCACGGCTGCTGCGGCGGCAATGGTTCGGAACCCTTGCTCACCGTGCACGATTTCTGCGCGCGGGTGGATCGGCACGATTTTCTTGCCCTTGGCCTGCATCTCGTGGGCCACATGGTGAGCCACCCGCTCTGGGTTATCCCCGAGGCCAACCACGAACCACAGTTCCATGGCGAGCACCGCATCAATTACCTCGGCGCTGCCGTAGAGAGCCTCGCGGTTCATCTGTGCGCCGGTGTTTAAGCGTTCGGGCGACCGAGTGCGCGGTAGGTCCAGCCGGCACTCCGCCACGCTGCGGGATCAAGGGCATTGCGGCCATCGATGATGGTGCGCCCCTTGACGGTGCTGGCGAGGACTGCGGGATCCAGTTCGCGGTATTCATCCCACTCGGTGCCAAGCACAATGAGATCGGCGTCTGCGGCCGCCTTCAATACATCTTGTTCATAGGTCAGGTTCGGGTAAACGCGCTCTGCATTGGTGAGTCCCTTGGGATCATGCACCACAACATCGGCGCCCGCATTAGAGATTGCGACGGCCACATCGAGAGATGGTGAGTCGCGTACGTCGTCGCTATTGGGTTTAAATGCTGCGCCCCATACGCATACGCGCTTGCCACGCAAATTGCCGCCGACGAGAGCCCGTGCTAAATCAACGGTGTGGGCGCGCCGGCGCAGGTTGATCTGATCCACCTCCCGCAGGAACGTCAATGCTTCTTCGGCGCCGAGTTCACCAGCACGGGCCATAAACGCACGGATGTCCTTAGGCAGACAACCACCGCCAAAGCCGAGCCCTGCGGCCAAGAACCTGCTGCCGATGCGGGTGTCGTAGCCGATTGCAGTTGCAAGTTGAGTCACGTCGGCACCGGCCGCCTCACATACCTCGGCCATCGCATTAATAAAGGAGATCTTGGTGGCAAGGAATGAGTTCGCTGCGACCTTGACCAACTCTGCAGTTGCAAAGTCCGTGACCACGAACGGCACACCTTCAGCGGTGATCGGTGCATAGACCGCACGGAGCAGCTCTTCGCTGCGTTCACTGCGCACGCCAATCACCAGGCGATCAGGATGCAGAGTGTCTTCAACAGCAAAACCCTCACGGAGGAACTCCGGGTTCCAGGCGACTTCAACACCCGATGGGGCAGAAGCTTTCAAGATGCCTTCGATTGTCTCAGCGGTTCCCACGGGCACGGTGCTCTTACCCACCACGAGATCACCGGGTGAGAGGAACGGAATGAGCGCCTCGACTGAGCCAAAAACTTGACGCATGTCTGCGGCGTGAGCACCGGCCTGCTGCGGGGTTCCTACGCAAATGAAGTGAACGTCGGCGCCGTTGCCGGCCTCTTCGAAAGATGTGGTGAAGCGCAGCCGGCCGGCCTTGATGTTTCTCGCGAGCACCTCATCGAGGCCGGGCTCATAGAACGGCACTTGTCCAGAGTTCAAGAGCTCCACTTTGGCCGGATCAATGTCGACTCCGATTACCTCGTAGCCCAACTCGGCCATGCAGGCAGCGTGGGTGGCTCCAAGGTAGCCGGTACCGATTACTGAGAGGCGCAGGGACATAACCCCAAGGGTAGCCAAGCTCTGCCCCCTACAGTGTTCGCGTGGCCGCTCCGAATACGCCGGGATCCCGCATCCGGGCCCAGCGAGGCGATACCTCATGGAAGGTGCGGGCAGATTCCCTCGATGCACTCCGGGAACTGGCGGTGGCTTCAGTGGGTTCGGCCGCAATTACCCATCTAGATCTTGAGGTTGCAGCCTGGACCCCTCCGAGTAAGGGCTGGCTCGGAAACTTGGGCCTGGCAGGAGTCGTGAAGTTTCGAGTTGATGCAAGCGGGCCTCGGGCGATTGTTGAAGTGGATCTAGCGAGAGCTGTAGATGCCGGCATCGTGTTATCCGGGTGCCTGCGGTTGCTTGCGCCTACTCCTACCGGCACCCCGCATGCGCGCTTGACCTGGACTCCGGGTGTGAACTTCCACGGAGTTCTGGCCGCGGAGATTGAAGACGTCATCACCGATACCTCCGATGTTGATCAGCACGTGCAGCGCACTGATGTCTTGCTCGTCGATTCTGGCTCGTCGTGGAATGTGGGATCGACGGCTCAGATTGGCTCTGATCGAATCGTCGTTATTGATTCTGAGAATTGGTCTGGGCGATCGGTGCTCATCGACCCGGCGGTGCATCGGCCGATCGGGCGACGCAGCGATGTTGTGGGTAGCACGGTTGCGGCGTCGAGCCTTAATCTTCCAGCCTGGCTTGATTCAACGCATGTGCGCGCGATGCGTGATGTGGCTGCCATCACGAACGCCGATGCACTCTCATCTACGGTGCGGGCGCAATTGCAGGCTGCTGGGGTCGTGATTCTCAATGAGGCCTCGAACCCGCCGCCGCTTGACGATCATCTTGGATGGCAGGTCGCATCCGTTCGATCACGCAGAGAAGTTCTACGCCACCACTCGCCGCTTCCCGCAGTTGGGGATTGGCCCACGGTCTCGGTGCTTCTGGCAACGCATCGCCCAGAGCGGCTAG
>CAIXFB010000253.1 GCA_903918595.1 uncultured Actinomycetes bacterium | reverse complement strand
TGCGCTGAACGATCTCTGTGCTCTGATCGACAAAGAACTCGAACTGGCCAGGGAAAGGCAGCTCCGCGAGCACCTCAACGAGTGCGTGCCCTGTCAGGGTGAATTTCATGCTCAGACGTCAGTGAAGTCGCTGGTGGGCAGGTCCTGCCGGTGTGAGCCGGCCCCATCCCACCTACGGGTGGCCATTGTCACGATGATCGCGCAGGTCTCGATCGTCTATGAGGCACCTTTCGAGAGTGAGTAGGGTTGGCACCTCCCTCGATCCCAGGAGTCACTGTGAGCGTGCATGTGCGTGCTGATTTGGTCTCATCGATCCATTCAGTGCTGGTGGAACTGGGGCAACAGGTGGAATTGGGCGACGAAGTTGTGATTCTTGAGTCCATGAAAATGGAAATCCCCGTCCTCGCCGAAGCCGCCGGGACGATCACAGAGATCAGCGTCGTGGTCGGTGACGTTGTCCGCGAGGGCGATGTGCTCGTGGTGATCACTCCCTGACGAGTGTCCGTTTTGTCCCCTTGTCGGGGTCCCGAGGTGCGCTACAGATAACGGTTGGGTAACGTAACCGAATGCGCCGAACATGGATGGTCATTGCCAGCTCGATGTCCGTTGTCGTGGCTGTGGGTCTGGCAGCGCCAGCGCAGGCAGATCGCAAGAATCGAGATGATTCCTCTCCTGGTCGGGTCTGCCCGGTCGACACGCTCAGTATCGGAGATGGCTGGGGAGCAGATCGTGGCTCTCGTAAGCACATGGGTATCGACCTGATGGATAAGCGCGGTGCTCCCATTCGCGCAGTAGAGGACGGAAGAATTAACCGCACCAAGCGGCAGAGCAACGGTGCATTGCAGATCGTGCTGCGGGGCGAGAGCGGCAGCATGTACTACTACGGCCACATGGACGACGTCCTGGTCGAGGGCGGGCAACCTGTGAAAGCCGGCGACGTTATTGGCACCATGGGAGACTCCGGCTCACCCGGCGCGGTCCATCTGCACTTTGAATTCTGGCGAAGTGGTGGAGAGTCGGATGCGATTGACCCGGCGGAATTGATCAAACGGGTGTGTTCGCGGTAACTCCTCTCCTCCTGAGCTTTCAGGTGGGCACTGGTTAGCCTTGACCCGTGGCCATCCTTGCGCGTCTTGTGGAAGAGCACACCGATCTCACCCCTTCGGACCTAGATCACCTGTCCGGCTTAGTTGGTGATTGGTCGCTGCTCGCAGATCTGGCATTGAGCGATTTGGTGCTGTGGTTGCCCACGTGGAATGAGGGTGGACTAGTCGCCGCCGCTCATGTTCGACCGACAACGGCACCCACAGTTGTTCCTGCCGACATTGTGGGAACGTTCATCCCCAAAGGTCGAATCCCAGCAGTGGATCAGGCTCTCATTTTTGGTACCGCTGTCACCGCGCGCGATCTTTCCCAGCCAATGCTCCCGCATGGGGTAGAAGCTTTCCCGGTCAGAGCGGCTGGATCGGTCATTGCGGTGATTGAACGTCGTGCATCGGCCGCACCTCGAGTGACTGGTCAGCTCGAAGGGGTCTACCTCACTATTGCTGATCACCTCTTCGCCATGGTTGCTGATAGCACCTTCCCCCCGGACGAGCGGGTCACCTCGGCTTCGGGAAATCCACGCGTTGGCGATGGCGTCGTTCTTCTGGATGCAACCGGACATGTTCAGTATGCGAGCCCCAACGCAATTAGCGCTTTACGCCGGCTCGGGCTGGCGACCGACGTGGTCGGAACT
>CAIXFB010000252.1 GCA_903918595.1 uncultured Actinomycetes bacterium | reverse complement strand
TCCATCGACGTTGCCAAACTCATCACATGAGACGACGACGACGCGCATGCCGGCCATAACGGCGCTTGCAGCATTTGTACCGTGAGCACTGCTCGGAATGAGGCAGATGGTTCTGTGGTCATCTCCGCGAGATCGGTGGTACCCGCGGATGGCCAGCAAACCTGCGAATTCTCCCTGCGATCCGGCGTTAGGCTGCAATGAAACTGCGTCATAGCCGGTCACTTCGACCAACCACGCTTCGAGCTCCCGGATCATTTCCCGATAACCCTCGGCTTGGTCAAGGGGTGCAAATGGATGGATGGATGAAAACTCTGGCCACGTGATTGGTTCCATTTCCGTGGTTGCATTGAGTTTCATCGTGCACGATCCCAACGGAATCATGGTCCGATCCAGGGCTATGTCGCGGTCACTGAGTCGTCGGATATAGCGCAACATTGAGGTTTCACTGTGGTGGGTGTTAAAGACTGGATGGGTCAGAAACGGTGAGGTGCGCCGAAGCTCGCTGTCAAGAAGTGAACTTCGCGCATGGTCCTCTGCGTCCGATTCCAAGCCGAGTAAAGCCGACAAGCGATCGACGTCGGAGAACGAATGGGTTTCATCGAAGGTGACAGACACTGTGTTGTCATCGACGATTCGAATATTGAGGCCATTACCCGAGAGTCGTGCCCCGAGGTCGTGTGCGGAGCCGGGTACTAACCAACGAACAGTGTCGAAGACGAGTTGATGTGCTGGCGCTATCCCTGCGGCCGTTAGCCGCCTCTGGAAATTCGACGCGAGACTATGCACCTGCTGTGCAATCGCGGTCAAGCCTGAAGGTCCGTGGTAGACCGCGTACATACTGGAGATAACCGCTAGTAGCACTTGAGCGGTGCAAATATTGCTCGTCGCTTTTTCACGTCGGATGTGCTGTTCCCGAGTTTGCAGTGCCAGCCGATAGGCCGGATTACCCTCTGCATCGATGCTCACACCTACGAGTCGGCCCGGCAGTGATCGCTCCAACCCGGCTCTTACTGACATGAAGCCCGCGTGCGGACCACCGAATCCCATGGGGACCCCGAAGCGTTGCGCAGAGCCGACAACCACATCCGCACCCATTTCACCCGGAGGCTTGAGCAGCGTTAATGAAATCAGGTCCGTTGCGACGATAGCCATCGCTCCCACATTGTGAATATTCACAATGAGTTCGTCGATCTTCTTGATAGCTCCCGATGTGCCTGGGTATGAGATCAGAACCCCAGCCCACTGCCCTTCGGGCAGCGGTGTGCTCAGATCTACCTCGACGATTTCAATGCCTAGAGGCTCTGCACGGGTTTTCAGCACTGCGATCGTCTGCGGATGGGTATCAACGTCGATGAGGAATCCCGGTGAGTCAAGCGTGCTCTGTCGAAGTGCCAGGGTCATGGCTTCCGCAGCCGCGGTCGGTTCATCAAGCAATGAAGCACTTGCAACCGGAAGAGCTGTGAGGTCCTCAATCATTGTCTGGAAATTCAGTAGCGCTTCCAGGCGACCTTGTGAAATCTCGGGCTGATATGGCGTGTAGGCCGTGTACCACGCAGGATTCTCCAAAATGTTCCGAACGATGACGCCCGGAGTATGTGTCCCGGTGTAGCCAAGGCCGATCATTGAAGTCGCGATCGTATTCATACGCGCTAGTTCCTGCAGTCGGGCGAGGACAGCGGGTTCACTTTGAGCGGCTGGCACGTTCAGGTCATCGTGCCAACGAATTACCTCGGGTACGACAGCTGACGTGAATGAGTCGAGGTCGGTATAGCCCAAGGTTGCCAGCATCTGATCGATGGCAGCTTCATCAGGACCAATGTGACGATCAGAGAACGGGACACTCATGGTCGACTCCGGAACACACGAAGGAAATGGACGCGGCTGCGCCCACTCCCCCTCTGTATCCCGCACATAGCGTGCTACCTGAGAGCTTCACCGCACTTGCGGCTTGCACCGTCGGCGGGTCAGGGGAATGACCCTTTTTCAGAGGCGCCTTCCCCCAGCGGTCCTTTTGCCTGAGAGGTTGTCGGGGCTATTGCTCCTTCGGCGACTGCAGAGCAGTTCTCTCCCGCCAGGGGTCGATCAGCAACGCCAGACTAGCTTGTCTGGCAGATTTCTGCCCGCGATCAACCAGCAACTCGCCGCGCGCGCCTTTTAGCAAGTTCATCAGAGGCCAACAGAGGCAGAATCGGACTGCCGTCAGATTGCTCACCAGGCAATTCGGCCAGGTTCCCCTCGACTTCGCGCCAGACGCTGCCTACGGCAATACCAAACACACCTTGGCCGCCTCGAACAAGGTCAACGACTTCGTCGGCGCTGCGGCACTCATAGATGCTCGCACCGTCGCTCATGATCGTGATTTTGGACAAGTCGTCACCTTCGCGGTCGTGCAGATGCTCAACCGCCGCGCGAATGTTCTGGAGAGAAACACCAGTATCAATGAGTCGCTTCACGATCCGAAGGATCAGGATGTCTCGAAAGCCGTATAGCCGCTGCGATCCCGACCCGGCTGCCGGGCGAACCGAGGGCTCAAGCAAACCAGTCCGTGCCCAGTAATCAAGTTGCCGATAGGTAATTCCGGCTGCTGAGCAAGCGACAGGACCCCGATACCCGATATCTGCAGGAAGCGGGCGCAACGTCGAATCGTCAAATAGCGCCTGCTGGCCTACCGGCGTGCCCGTGGTGACTAGCAACTGATCCTCCTGCGTTCGCACCCCCACAGTACTTCTGCAACAGCAGTTGCGAAAGGCCACTGGGGAAGTATGGCTTGACTGTTACCGGTGTGACAGGAGTGAATCTAGGCCTGCTGAATACGTCGGACGAATCGACACGCCCATCCGGAACCGACGTAAGTCTCACCCTCATCTTGAGGGTGAATTCATTGACTCGCGGGACCTGCAAAATCCTCGGGAGTGACTTGATCGAGGAATTCGCGGAACTTTTCCACGGTCTCCTCAGGCTCTTCGCCGTCTAGGTCATCCGCCTCAGGTATTTCGACCCCCGCCTCGTCGAGAACAGCATCGGTTCCCACGATTGGTGTTTCGGTTCGGAGCGCAATGGCGATCGCATCTGAGGGACGCGCACTCACTTGAGTGCCATTGGAGAGATCTAGCACGGCATAGAACACCCCGTCGCGCAACTCAGTAATGGTGACCAAGGTGAGCTCTGCCGACAGCGCGCCCAATACATCCTTGAGAAGGTCATGGGTCAAGGGCCTGGGCGGAATGATGCCCTGCTGCGCGTATGCAATTGCTGTTGCCTCCACAGCACCCACCCAGATGGGCAAATAGCGAACGCCATCAGTTTCGCGTAGGAGCACTATCGGATTGTTCGACGGCATTTCCATCCGAACACCCACGACCTCAAGAGGAATCACTCCCTAAGGGTAACCCCAAGACTCACGCTCGGCCAGAACGGATCAATTCTGCCCGGAGCAGGGCCGCATGAAGTTGCACAAAAAGGGAGGCCAGGTCTCGCACCGTTTCCTGAAGTCGTGCCTTCGAATCCTTATCTCGCGGTTGCGAATAGGGCGTGGCGATTTGCTCCACCAGCCCAGATTCGCGATCTGCGACTACTCGGAATGAACGCAGATGACGTGACTCGACGCCATACTCCGCCAACCGGCCAGCAATCTGGCTTACGGCAAGTGCATCTTCGTCGTAGTGCCCCGAAGGATGCGCCCATACCAACCCGAGTGTTTCAAGTTGGACGACTGCGACTTCGCTTAAGCCTGCATGCCCAGCCAACTCAGCCCTAGTCAGACGCACCCGGCCAGCGCCCGGACGAAAATCATCAGGATTGAGACCGCCACCTGCTACAGAGACGACTTCTGGATCGGTTGATTGGGGGTTCTCCAAGTGATCCTTGATTACCTTGAGCGGAAGGTATTGATCGCGCTGCATTGTCAGTACAGAACGAAGGCGCTCCACGTCATGGACGCTGAATCGCCGGTATCCCGAACTTGTTCGAGCCGGCGTGACGAGCCCCTCTGTCTCAAGAAATCTGATCTTGCTAATTGTGACGTCAGGAAATTCCTTTTTCAGCATCGAGATGACTTCACCGATACTTACTGTGTCAGCGAAACCAGAAGTGGAACTTGACGCGCTCATGCTTGAGACTCGACCCCTACCAAGAAGATGAATCGAAATTTACCAATCTGAACTTCATCGCCACCCTGTAAGGCTCGGTCATCAACTCGACTCCGGTTGACGTAGGTTCCATTGAGACTGCCAGCGTCACGAAGGCTCCAGCCCTGAGCTCCATGACGAAACTCAGCATGACGCCGACTTACTGTGACGTCATCCAGAAAAATGTCTGATTCAGGTGTGCGACCGACGCTGATCAGACTCTGTTGGGGATCTAGGGCAAACTCAGCGCCCTCGCCTGGCCCGCGGTGAACCACGAGCAGAGCAGCACCCTGCGGAATCCTGGAGTGAGTTCCTCCACCAAAATTAATGGGACCCGTTCCGGTTGATGCACCTGAGGCAATGATGGACGTGTTGTGCACATCTTCAGCGCCCGATCCCCCAATTGCTTGGCCACATGACGCACAGAACCGAGCTCCCGGCTCCGCCGGCTGACCGCACTGGCTGCAATTCATGTGCAGACTCTCCAACTCCATCGGTGGACTAGCCCGAGCCTAGACCTCGTTGATCAATGCCCGATAGTCCGCAGCGCTGAGCAAGGTGTCGAAGTCACTGGCACTATTCGGAGTGACAACGAAAAGCCACCCAGCGCCATAAGGCTCCGCGTTGATGACCTCGGGATTCGTCTCAACGCTGCCATTTACCTCTGCAATGGTCCCAGCGACGGGGTTATAGATGTCGCTGACACTTTTTGTCGATTCAACTTCACCGCAGGTGGATCCGGCGCTCACAGTGGCGCCGGCCGAAGGCAGGCTGACGAACACGATGTCGCCCAGCGCATCTTGAGCGTGGTGAGTGATTCCCACGGTTAACGTTCCGTCAGCGTTCGCTCTCACCCATTCGTGCTCGGCGGTGTAGCGCAGTTCGCCCGGGGTTGTCTCGCTAGTCGTCATACCTGTTCCTCACGTTGAACTTGATCTACAACCGTAGCCTGAGCAGATTCTTCTTGATGGTGCACAACCAGTGTGTCCTGGGCGTAACGTAATCCAGCCCACCAGTACAAGGCAGTCCCCCACAGCGCGAAGGCCCATCCTGCGGCCCCGATCACCTGTCCAAACGCCCCTCCGACTCCCGAAAGGAGCAGCAAGGGGAACCCCCAGAGGAGGGCGAAAGTACCCGCTTTGCCCACATACGTCACGGGCAAAGAAATCTTGCCTTGACGACGGAGCACGGGTAGGAGAAGGAGAAGCACAAGATCACGCGCTAGGACCACCAGCACGAGCCACCAAGGGATGATGTCGCGAATCGCCAGAGCGACAATGGTGGCGATGATGTATAGGCGATCGGCCAGTGGATCTAGCAGGGCGCCAAGCTCGGACTGCTGATTGAGCCGGCGAGCAAGGTAACCGTCGACCCAGTCACTGATACCGGCAATCGTGAGCACCACAAACGCAACGACATCGGCCTGTGGAACGAGGATGAGCCACACAAAGAATGGAACACCGAGTAAACGCAACATACTGATGATGTTGGGAACGGTGAATACCGATGATGCTTTCATGGCGCGCTGTTCCCTCGTTCTGCCTCTTGAACAATGAGCGCGTCTCGATCCGCC
The DNA here is from genome assembly GCA_903918595.1 of uncultured Actinomycetes bacterium. Classification (GTDB taxonomy): domain Bacteria; phylum Actinomycetota; class Actinomycetes; order S36-B12; family S36-B12; genus CAIXFB01. Next base: position 17,346 of record CAIXFB010000252.1, on the reverse strand, counting down.
AACTTCCTCAGGCCGGCATACGCCATTGACATTCTGTGATTACCCGAGAGTCTTTCCTGATTCACATGCAGAAAGTTCCAGTAGCCCGCCGTGAATGGACATGCATCACTTCCAACCCGCACTGTGGGCTTATAGCGGCACCCCGAACACAGATTTGTCATCTTGTTGATGTAGGAACCACCTGATGCATATGGCTTGGTTGACATCTGACCACCGTCAGCGAAGAGTGCCATTCCTACCGTATTCGCTGCCATCACCCATGGGTACCCGTCGACGAACGTGCGTTGAAACCACCGTGTCATTTCAGCCGGATCATAACCACGCTGGAGGGCCCAGTTACCCAAAATCATCAAGCGAACAATGTGATGAGTCCATCCCTTGTCGTGCACCTGCTCAAGTGCCCACGACAGGCAGTGGGCAGTGACATCCTCGCTTTTTGCGTCGCTAAACCATTGAGGTAGCGGCTCATCTGCGCTCAGCACATTACTGCTGTCAACGTACAGTGGCCCAAAATGCCAATAGAGATGCCAGATGTACTCGCGCCAGCCAAGGATCTGCCGAATGAACCCTTCAACACTTGCGATCGGCACTAAGCCCTTGCTCCATGCTTCCTCAGCAGTTCGAACAACCTCGCGAGGATGAAGCACACCAAGATTCATTGGAACAGACAGGCCAGAATGCGCCATCAACCAATCCTCGGACAAAAGTGCATCTTCGTAAGGGCCAAATTTGGGAAGGCGATGCTCCACAAAATCTGCGAGTGCACGGCGAGCCTCATCCGGGGTGATGGGGAACATCCGGGGGCCATCGGCACCAAAGAATTCAATGCCCTCAGATTCCCACGCATCAAGGTCTTGTCGCACCTGACGATCAATGTCATCTTCCACAGGTAACCAAGGCTCAGGAAGACCAAGTGTCACGGCCCCGCGTGGCGGAGGTTGGCGATTGTCTTCATCAAAATTCCAGCGCCCGCCCGCCGGCTCTCCATCCTCGATGAGAATCTCGTGGGAAACGCGAACGGATCGGTACCAATCCTCCAAGAGCAGCCGGCGCTTGCCACGTTCAGCAACCCAAGACTGGAACTCGGTTTCCGAGGTGATGAAGCCGCGCGCGGGGAGGACCGATAGATCCCGGCCATGTTCCTGCACCAGTTGAACTACCGCGGTTGCGCTACGACTGTGGGGCGCTACCACCTCTAATGGACCATCGATAGTGGCGAGGCCCTCCGCAAACGTGTCGGCTCGGATGTACGTTGCGCTTTCCGGGCGCTCGGCTGCCAAATGTCGCATTGCCGACAGCACCAGGTGCGCTTTTTGTCGGTGATACCTGGTCTTCCTGAATAGATCCTTCGCCTCGATTATCACGAGGTGGGCGGCATCCTCATGGAAGTGTTCACCCAGTTGATCAGCGAGTACCCATCGAGTGATCGTCATGAGGATGTCGATCTGGCTGTGTATCTGCCGTCAACGCACTGCACCAGGAGTGGGATTGCAAAGGCCTCCGACAAAATTGGGCTGGTCATAACCTGCCCAATTGGTCCAAGAGCCAGCACGGCACCGTCTCGCAGCACAAGTGCATGAGTGAAGCTCGGAGGAATCTCTTCAACATGGTGGGTCACAAGCACCATGCTGGGTGAATCCGCCCCCTTCGCAAAAGCATCTAACCGAGCCACCAAATCCTCCCGACCGGCCAAATCCAAACTGGCCCCTGGCTCGTCCAGAATGAGGAGTTCTGGGTCGCTCATTAACGCCCGGGCGATCAAAACTCGTTTTCGCTCACCCTCGCTCAGTCGGGCGAACTCTTTCTTGGCAAGGGAGTCGACACCCCATCGTTGCAGTAGATCTCGTGCACGAAGGTCATCTGTCCTGTCGTAGGTCTCCTGCCACGAACCTGACATCCCATGGGCAGCTGTTCGGACTACGTCAATAACGTGTTCGGCATCGTCGATGAGTTGGGCTGCAACCGAACTAGCGAAGCCGATTCTTTGTCGAAGCTCTGCGAGATCTACCTCGCCAAGCACCTCATCCAAGGCTGTGACCTGGCCCACAGAAGGGAAACTCCTCGCGGCAGCCAAGTCCATCAATGTGGACTTACCAGCCCCGTTCGCTCCAATGACGACCCAGTGCTGCATGGGCTCAACCGACCAGTCGACATCTCGGAGAATCCACCTGGTGCCACGGAGGACACCGACTCCTCGCATCCCCAGAACACTCACAGCCACACCATAAGGTGTGCCCTATTGGCGCCGCACGGGCCGATACAACCGGAAGGGACCACGCCAGATGTCGACCGCTGTTGCCGAGCAGAACGTGCGCACCCTGCTGATCACCGTTTCTGGCGAAGACAAACCTGGGGTAACACGAGACCTGTTCAATACCTGCGCACGGTTTCCCGTTCATGTTCTTGACATGGAACAGCTCGTTGTCAGGGGGCGCCTTGTTCTCGCCGTGCTGGTAGGCGTTGATCCTCGATCTCCCTTGGATGAGGGCGAGGTTATTACCGCTCTGCGAACTGAGATTCGACTGACTGCATCCAATCTAGGGATGGATGTGACGACCATCCCCGGGGTCGCCGAAGACACCGCTGGCCGCCATAACCGCATTCATGTGACCGTGATGGGCAGCCCGCTCTCCCCCAGCGTCGTCAGCAAGGTCGCCGAAGAGATTGCCGATCATGGGGGCAATATTGACCGAATTCGTCGAATCGCCTCGTACCCCGTGACTGCTGTTGTACTCGAAGGTTCGGGCGTTGATCCTGATGTGTTGCGCCGTCCCTTAGCTGCCCTCTCCAGCTCTGAGAGTGCCGATATTTCGGTTCAAGACGCCGGTTTAGATCGCCGAGGCCAGTACCTCGTTGTGATGGATGTGGATTCCACGCTTATCCAAAATGAAGTTATCGACCTGCTTGCCGATGAGGCTGGTCGCCTTGCAGAGGTAGCCGCAATCACCGAGCGAGCCATGCGTGGCGAATTGGATTTCGCTGAGTCTCTTCGCGCCCGAGTGACTCTTTTGGCTGGATTGCCTGAAGGCGTGATCGATACCGTGCGAGACCGCGTTGAACTCACCCCGGGTGCCCGAACGTTCTGCCGAACATTGCACCGCCTCGGCTATCGGATCGCCCTCGTTTCAGGAGGATTTTCTCAAGTCATTGCACCACTGGCCGCCGAGTTGGGGGTTGCTGAGATGCGAGCAAACACTTTGGAGATCGTCGACGGCAAACTCACCGGGCGAGTTGTGGGCTCGATTATTGATAGCGCTGGCAAAGCTGCAGCACTTGAGGAATTTTCCCTTCGTCATGGAATTCCTCGCCACCGCACTATCGCAATCGGCGATGGAGCAAACGACATCGAGATGATTGAGGCCGCTGGTCTCGGAGTGGCATTCAATGCGAAACCGGCGCTCAAGATTGCTGCCGACACATCAGTGAATGTGCCCTACCTTGATTCGGTGCTGTATCTGCTGGGAATAACACGCGAGGAAATTGAAAGTGCTGATGCGCGTGACCGTTCTGGGCCTAGTCACTGACCTCGCGCGATGAGAACTTCTTTGAGGTGAATCCCGCGTTCGAATTCCGACCAGGGTGAGGTCACAGCGAACACTGCGAAAGCATTCGTTGGGAATTTCGACCTCACTGGGTCGGCCACGGAACTACTTCCGGAAAGCTCAATAACAAGTTCATGAAGCCCTGGATCGTGAGCCAACACAACGAGTGCTTCTGTGTTTTCAGATTCGAGGCGGATCTGAGATAGCAACATCCATCGATCCGCTAGGTAGAGCTCACTCCGAATTTCGGTCTCACAGGGCTCCATATCCGAACCGGCCCACGCCCACGTTTCCAGTGTGCGACGTGATGGTGACATCAATACTCGAGTCCGTAGGCCGGACGTGGTGCGGCGAATTACCCGTCGAAGCTCACACGCATCGTGTACGCCTCGATCTCCGAGCGGTCGATCAATATCGAGTACATGTGCAGGGTATGAGGACTTGGCGTGCCGCCAAAGAATTAAACGCCGATTCATTTAGGCACCTTGTGAGTGAACTCCACCATCGACATGAACAATCTCACCTGTTGTGCTTGGGAACCAGTCGGACATCAGCGCAACACACGCCTGAGCTGCAGGTTCAGGATTGTTCAGGTCCCAACCCAATGGTGCCCGCTCGGTCCAGACGACTTCGAATTCCTCGAAACCAGGAATGTTCTTCGCAGCCATAGTTCGAATCGGCCCTGCTGCTACGAGGTTGACTCGGATGCCCTGTGGTCCGAGATCACGCGCTAGATACCGCGCGGTGCTTTCGAGGGCAGCCTTCGCAACACCCATCCAGTCATACACCGGCCATGCCACTGTGGCATCAAAGTCGAGGCCCACGATGCAGCTGCCCTCATCCAACAAGGGCAAGGTTGCCATGGCAAGTGACTTGAGGGAAAACGCGCTCACTTCGATAGCCGTAGAAACATCGGCCCATGTGGTGTTCAGGAAGTTCCCACCAAGTGCCGCCTCCGGCGCAAAACCGATCGAGTGCACCACGCCATTGAGTCGTGGTGCATGAACGCGCACAGCAGCAGCCAGTCCAGCCAAATCCTCCGCGTTTGTCACATCGAGTTCAATGACCTCAGCAGGTTGGGGTAACCGTGTTGCTGTTCGACGTGTGAGAGAAGAAGCCCGCCCAAAGGACGTGAGGATCACTTGGGCTCCCTGCTCTTGCGCTAACCGAGCAACGTGAAAGGCGATGGACTGATCCGTGAGGACACCTGTCACCAGAATTGACTTACCTTGCAAAATGCCCATGGATGTTGACCTTTGCTCGCTCACTCAGTGACCCATTCCTAATCCGCCGTCGACCGGGATAACCGCACCCGTGACGTAACCGCCATCTGCTGATGCCAAGAAACTCACGACACCAGCAACTTCGGCAGGGGTTGCGTACCGTCCAAGTGGAACGGCTCCCAAAATCTCGTCTTTTCTAGAAGGGTCAAGGTCAGCCGTCATGTCCGTGTCGACAAAACCGGGCGCAACAACATTTACCGTGATCCCACGCGACCCAACCTCGCGGGCTAGGGAACGGGCAGCGCCGATGAGTCCCGCTTTGGATGCGGCGTAGTTCACCTGGCCCGCACTTCCCATCATTGCTACCACCGAAGAAATGAAAATGATTCTCCCTCCGCGGGCCTTGAGCATGCCTCGCAGGCCCGCGCGTGCCAACCGGATAGAACCACCAAGATTGGTAGACAAAACATCGTCAATATCTGATTCGGACATCCGCATCAACAATGCATCACGAGTGATCCCTGCGTTCGCAACGAGAACCGACACTGGTCCATGTTTGGCTTCGACCTCAGCAATCGCTGCAGAGATCGAATCCGGTGAGGCAACATCGACCTGAACACTGTGGGTGCAATCCGGGGCCTGCCCAGATCTGGTCGCTCCAACCACAAGAAAACCATCTGAGATCAGGCGCTGAGCAATGGCTGCCCCAATACCACGGTTAGCACCAGTGACGAGCGCCACACCTTGTGCTCCAGACGTTGGCTCAGTCACAGGTGAACGCTCCCTATCAAATCGCGAGAAAAGACCTGCACTCTGCTACGCATCCTCAAGTCGGTAGCCCACCTTGACCGTCACCTGGAAGTGATCAACGTTGTTCTCCCGCACATACCCACGCATTTGGGAAACTTCAAACCAGTCGACATGCAGGTGGATCGCACCCGCCCGTGAGACCGCATTGCGGATAGCAGCCTCTATGGACTCCTTTGAGGTGCCGACGACTTCAGCTATTCCGTATGCCCGATCAGACACGATTCGCCTCCTATGGCTTCATGCGGCTCCACCGACGCAGTGGTCAACCGACAAGTCACGATCTTAGGTCTTCTGTCTCCTCGGCCGGCGTGCGCCGCTGCGAAAGTGGGCATAGATTAGAGAGGTGCAAGAGACACCCGTCCACACGATCACAGGAGCTCAGCGCGCCCTCAGCAAGGAGCAGAGCGACCGGACACGGCGCTACTTGATCTCCATGGGCATTAGAACCGGGTGTGTGATTGCCGCCATCATTGTCCCCGGCTGGCCCCGTTGGGTCTTCATCGCTGGCGCTGTCATCCTGCCCTACCTGGCGGTGGTTGTTGCCAACGCAGGCCGGACCGCTGACGAGGCCGGAGAAATGGGTGTCGAGGCGCAACCTCAGATTGCCCTTCCCAGCAAAGCCACTGCCCTTGAGGGCGTCATCATTGATCGCCCGCTCACATAGTCTTACAACGTGAAATCCCTCCTACTGACAAGACGGTGGCAGGGTTTCACCTTGCTGGTCATTTTCTCAATCGGAGCATTCGGTGTTCTGAGTTGGTGGCAGTGGAGCCGGGCGGACGAGCGACGTGCAGACCGCATCGCAATTGAGGTGTCCGTCTCGGACCCGCAAACACTGGACAGTGCGGCAGATGCCGACGAACTCATTGCCTTCACACCTGTGAAAATGAACGGGACCTTTCGGGACGAGTATTCAGTCCTCGTCCGGAAGCGACCGTTGGAGGGTTCGAACGGACTGTGGGTCATGACGCCATTCCAGACGGCAGATGGTGCACAGGTATGGCTGCTTCGTGGATGGTTGCCAGCCGCATCGAGCGCGACAGGAGTAATCGAGGTGCCAGCTGCTCCGGGTGGTGTGATCGACATCACTGCGGCCATCCGTGCACCTGAAGGAACCGATCCAGTTCTGGGTCTCCCACAAGGTCAGGTGCCCGGTGTCGACCCGAAGGTTCTGCCGGAAACCGGCTCCCCCACCGCTAGCAATTTCCTCCAACTGATGGCGACCGATGCGCCAGAAGAGGGCCTACTGTCGGTGCCCCTCCCCAGTGTCGATGAGGGGCAAAACATCTCGTACGCCGTTCAGTGGATACTTTTTGCTCTCGTCGCAGCGGTGGGCTGGTTCTACTTTCTTCGCAGAGAAGAAAAAGAAGATCGTGAGTCTTCAGCCATTTCGCAATGACGATTCAACTCATTGTTCCAAATTTTCCTGATGTGAGAATTGGGTTCGGTACAGATCCGTGTACGCACCATTTGCCGCCAATAATTCAAAGTGGGTTCCACTCTCACGAACAGCACCATCATCTATAACAAGGATCTGGTCCGCTTGGATGATGGTGGAGAGTCGATGCGCGATAACAATTGACGTTCTTCCAGATAGCGCGTTCTCAAGGGCTACTTGAACAGCCCTTTCACTCTCGCTGTCCAAATGCGCGGTTGCCTCATCCAAGATCACCACACGAGGACCCTTCAGTAACAATCGAGCAAGTGCAATGCGTTGCTTCTCACCCCCAGAGAGTCGGTAGCCGCGGTCTCCAACGACTGTCCCAAGTCCGTCGGGCAGCGCATCGACCATGTCAATTATTTGGGCCTGCTCGCAGGCGCGCCGTAATTGCGCATCTGAAGAACCCGGCCGGGCGTAGAGCAGGTTTGCGCGAATTGTGTCGTGGAACAAATGCGCGTCTTGAACAACAACACCTTCAGCTGCCCGGAGATCCACGGAACTCACCTGACGAAGGTCAATGCCCCCAATCGAGATGCTCCCGGAAGTTGGGTCGTACAGTCTTGTCAGAAGGCTGATGATGGTTGACTTTCCTGCTCCCGAGGTTCCTACCAACGCCGTCATGGTGCCAGGGGCAACAGTGAAACTCAGATCCGAGAGCACCAAGGCGCCTGTTCCGCGACTCTCCTCACGCGCGGTCGATTCAAGTGATGCCAGCGATACTTCCTCAGCCGACGGGTAGCGGAACGACACATCTTGTACGGCGATTCCGAGAGGACCATCGGGCAGTGGGAGCGGATGCTCCGGCTCAGTCACTAAGGGCTTGAGATCAAGTACTTCAAAGACACGATCGAATGAAACAAGTGCGGTCATCACGTCAACCCGGACATTCGATAGCGCGGTCAAGGGCCCGTACAGCTGCGCCAATAGTGCAACTAATGCGAGAAGAGTGCCGAGTGTGATGTTGCCGTTGATGACCAGATTGCCACCCAATCCGTAGGTGATGGCCGTTGCCAACGATGCAACGAGAAGCAATGCGGTGAAGAACCACCGGTTCGCCATGGCAATACGAATACCAATGTCACGAACCCGACCTGCCTCCTTGGAAAAGTTTGTAGCTTCCTCATCTGGGCGACCAAAAAGCTTGACCAACAGTGCACCTGAAACGTTGAACCGCTCATTCATCTGGTTACCCATGACAGCATTAACCGACATCTGTTCACGGGTAAGAACCTGTAAGCGTCGACCCATCCACCTGGCTGGAAGCAGAAAAATCGGCACCAGGACAAGAGCAGCAAGGGTGATTTGCCAAGACAAAGCGAACATGGCAATCAGGACAACGATCAGAGAGATCAGATTGCCTAACACGCCACCCAAGGTTGACGTGAAGGCTTGTTGGGCACCAATCACATCGCTGTTCAACCTGGAGATCAAGGCCCCCGTCTGTGCCCGGGTGAAGAATGCGATCGACTGGCGCTGCACATGGTCATACACCTGGGTCCGCAGATCAAAAATCAGCCCTTCGCCGATTCGGGCGGAGTAGTAGCGGCCAACCAACCCCACACCTGCATCGAGGATCGCCAGAACACCGATCAAGATTGCAGTCCATGTGACCACTGAGGAATCACTTACCGAAATTCCGTCGTCAACAATTCGACGGAAAAGCAGCGGCTGTGCTACCGAAAGTAGGGCCCCTGCCACCAACGTCACAAGGAAGAAACCAATGATCGTCTTGTATGGCGTGGCATAGGTGAGGATCCGTCTCACCAAGATCTTGGTGACCCGTTCATTCTTAACAGAGCGATCCCGGGTGAATGACTGGTAGGTCAGCCAGATGTTGTGATTGCTCAATGAGTGTTCCTATCGTGACTGCCGAGCAGATCGCTGAGTCTGCGGATCTGGGAATCCTGTTCTGCAGTCCAAGAGGATGCGCCCTCTTCAACTGCAACAAGAAGTCTCTTCACTTCCGAAACGGCCTGTTCAGGAATATTCCTGAATCCGTCAAGGAGTGCCGCTAGGGACTGATCAAGGTTCGAGCAGACTTGATTCACAAATCCCCAACGTTCTGCCTCGGCCGCACTGACGTCTCGGCCGCTGGCGCACACTTCAAAAGCGCGCTGGTACCCCACCGCTCGAAGTAATCTGCCGGTGGCACCTAAATCAGGAACAAGGCCCAAACGCGTTTCTCGAAGAGAAAATGTTGCAGTAGGTGCTGCTAAGACCAGGTCGCATGACATCGCTAATTGCCAGCCCGCACCAATCGCTGGTCCTTGAACAACTGCAATCGTGGTGGGGGCGATGTTACGCCAACAAGCAAATCCCGCCTGTGCATTCTGAATGAATGCTCGAATATCCGCCTCTGGCTGCTGAGCAATCATCGAAAGAGATTGACCTGCTTGTGATCCGTTGAAAAGACTCCGATCGAGTCCTGATGAGAAAACCTCACCTACGCCGCGTAGCACCACGAAGCGAACATCAAGCGACACTGATTCACAAATCTGCGCGAAGGCCGTCCACATCTGAGGAGTTTGAGAATTTCGAGTTTCAGGTCTGTTCAACGTGACAGTCATAACGTCAGCATCTATGTCAACGAGAAGCCCGGCCTCTGCAAGATCCATCATCATTGCCCCTCCCTGCCTAAGCAAGCTCGACGAGTTCGGCGTACTCGTCATTCCACAGATCCTCATCGCCATCGGGGAGGATGAGTACCCGCTCCGGATTCAAGGCGAATACCGCTCCCGGGTCATGTGTCACCAAGACTACCGCTCCTGCGTAGGAGGCCAGGGCTGAGAGAACTTCCGCTCTGCTGGCCGGGTCTAGGTTATTTGTTGGCTCGTCGAGAAGCAGCACGTTGGACCCTGAGACCACAAGGCAAGCAAGCGCCAATCGAGTTTTTTCCCCGCCCGAGAGAACCCCTGTCGGCTTGTAGACGGACGGGCCCTCAAACAAGAATGAACCAAGGACCGTTCGCCTTTTGGTGTCATCTAGATCCGGCGCCGCAGTGGCAATAGTTTCAAGCACGGTTCGCACGGGATCGAGCGTCTCGTGCTCTTGGGCGTAGTAGCCAACAACAGCACCGTGACCGAGTTCGATGGATCCGGTGTTCGGTGTGTCGATCCCAGCAAGCACACGAAGCAGAGTGGTTTTCCCGGCGCCATTGAGCCCTAGGATCACGACTTTGCTGCCACGATCGATCGCCAAATCAACATCCGTAAACACTTCGAGACTGCCATACGAACGGGAGAGTTCCGACCCGATCAACGGCACCTTCCCGCAGGGACGAGGTTCTGGGAACCGAAGTTTCGCGACCTTATCGCGCATCCGAACTTCATCGGCGCCCTCAAGAAGCCGATCCGCTCTCTTGAGCATGGACTGTGCAGCTTTCGCTTTGCTCGCTTTGGCACGCATCTTGTCCGCTTGACTGCGCAGCACACTTGCCTGTTGCTCTGCATTGCGACGTTCACGTTTTCGTCGACGCTCATCTGTCTCTCGAGCAAGTTGGTACGCGGACCAACCCATCGAGTACACATCGATGACATGTCGAGTGGCATCGAGGTACCACACTTTGTTAACGACGTCTGTGAGCAGATCGGTATCGTGACTGATGATGATGAAGCCACCGGTATAGGTACTCAAGTACTTGCGTAACCACCTGATGGAATCAGCATCTAGATGGTTTGTGGGTTCGTCTAGGAGCAAAACATCAGATCCACTAAAGAGGATTCTTGCTAGTTCGATTCGTCGGCGCTGTCCGCCAGAAAGTGTGCCCAGGGGCTGCTCAAGGATGCGTTCTTGCAACCCCACAGCCGCGGCGATGCTGGCAGCTTCGGATTCCACCGCATATCCCCCGAGAGACTCAAACTCTTCCAGCGCTCTCGCATAACGGTTGGCCATCCGTTCAGCCTCAACAGGATCCGAGGCACCCATTCCTGCGCTAGCCCGATGCATTCTGGCCACTACCTCGCCAAGGCCCCGCGCACTGAGAATCCTGTCTCGTGCTATCTCGGCGGGATCACCCGATCGTGGATCCTGCGGCAGATAACCAACAGTGCCGGTACTACGTACCTGCCCAGTGTCGGGGATCGTCTCTTCTGCGAGGACACGAGTAAGAGTGGTCTTCCCTGCACCGTTACGCCCAACAAGCCCAATCCGGTCCCCCGCATCGACCCGCAGCGAATCAACTGTGAGCAGGAGTTCTGAGCCAGCACGAAGGGTGACGTCAGAGGCATGAATCATGGCGCCCCCATACTACGCCGAACCCAAGTGCAGGTTGTGCTTGGAGGAAGCGTCAGACGTTGAAACCGAGACTGCGCAGCATGTCCCGTCCATCGTCGGTGATCTTGTCCGGACCCCAAGGCGGCATCCACACCCAATTGATCTTGAAATCGGAGACCACTGGTGTCAATGCAGATCGAGTTTGGTCCTCAATTACATCTGTTAAGGGACAAGCAGCAGAAGTCAACGTCATGTCGATGGTTGCAATGTTTGCATCGTCAACACTCACGCCATAGACCAAACCAAGATCGACGACATTGATCCCCAATTCTGGGTCAACTACGTCCTTCATAGCTTCAAATACGTCGTCTTCGGTGGCAACAGTCATGATTTCTCCTCTGTAATGAGACCGGCTTTGATGGCTGCATCCTGGAGCGCCATCCAAGGAAGAAGCGCACATTTGACCCGTGCTGGATATTTCGCGACCCCGGCAAAAGCGACCCCATCTTCGAGTATCTCTTCGTCCGGTTCCCCTAGACCTTTTGCGTGCATCAGTTCAATGAACGCATCGCGCTTCTCTTTCATCGTTGCAACGGAAGCCCCATTGAGCATTTCACTCATGACGCTTGCACTGGCTTGCGAAATCGAACAACCTTGACCTTCATAGCCAATCAGTACATCCGCTGCACTCCCTGCAACCTGGACAGTTACTTCATCTCCGCACGTTGGATTGACTTGAAAACTTTCGGCCAGTGAATCTCCCAACAATCCCTTGCCCCGAGGGTGCTTGTAGTGATCAAGGATTATCTCCTGATACAGCGCATCAACACTCATACTTCATACCCTCGTTCCAAAGTAGCGTTGTGCTGTCGAGATTGCTTCAATGGCAATGTCAATGTCTGACGAATCGTTGTAGATATAGGTAGAGATACGCGTTGTGGCTGGGACGCCAAAATGACGACAAGTTGGCCAGGCACAGTGATGACCGACGCGCACGGCAACCCCTTCACTATCGAGGATTTGCCCTACATCGTGCGGGTGTATGCCATCAACAGTGAAGGAGATGGCGCTGCCTCGATCAACATTGTTGGCAGGGCCGATTATCTGCACGCCAGGCACCTGTTCCAAAGCGCTCAACGCGTAAGCCGTCAATTCGGTCTCGTGAGCGTGAACTGCATCCATTCCAAGGTCATCGAGGTACGCCACGGCACGCGCTAAGCCGACCGACTGCGCAACCATGGGGACCCCGGCCTCAAATCGACTTGGCGCCGCGGCGAAAGTGCTGTGATCCATATATACAGACTCAATCATTGAGCCCCCTGACAGGAACGGAGACATCCCGTTGAGAGCCTCGGTGCGACCCCACAGCAGCCCGATGCCTGTTGGCCCCAACATCTTGTGACCACTCCACGTGATGAAATCCGCACCTAAGTCATCAACATTGACTGGCATGTGTGGAACGGACTGACATGCATCAACTAAGCCCAGAGCGCCAACGGAATGCGCCGCATCCATGATCTGACGGACGGGATTTATGGTGCCCAGAATGTTTGACTGGTGAACCACCGAGACGATCTTGGTTGTTGAATCAATCAATGATGCAAGATTGGTGAGATCGAGTCGCCCATCCTCAGTGAGTGGGATCCAGCGAAGAGAAGCACCCGTGCGTGCGCACACTTGCTGCCAAGGGATCAAATTGGCGTGGTGCTCCATCTCTGTCACGAGAATTGTGTCGCCGGGCGCCAGAATAAAGCGCGGATCCGGAGCCCCTCCCCAGGCCGATTCAGCAGTTGCATTACTGAACGCGTAGCTCACAAGATTGATGCCCTCGGTGGCATTCTTCGTGAAGACGAGATCCTCTGGTGCACCTCCGACAAACCCAGCAATCGCAGCTCGTGCATCCTCATATGCCTGAGTTGCTTCCTCCGCCAACTGATGCGCTCCACGGTGAACAGCCGCGTTTGAGGTCTCGTAGAACGTCCGTTCTGCATCCAAGACGCACTCAGGCTTCTGGGATGTGGCAGCACTGTCGAGGTACACCAGTGGGTGTCCCCCACGGACTGTGCGCGAAAGGATGGGGAAATCCTTTTTGATTCGCGCAACATCGAGTACCGAAGCCATAGGAATCAGACCGATGCGTTCGTGAAGCGCTCGTAACCGTCAGCCTCAAGAACGTTAGCCAACTCCGGACCGCCACTTTCCACGATCCGCCCGTCCACAAATACATGAACAAAATCAGGCTTGATGTACTTCAGAATCCTCGTGTAATGCGTAATCAAGAGCGTTCCAGCATCGGAGGTCTCTCGGAATGCATTGACCCCTTCAGAGACAACCTTTAAGGCATCCACGTCAAGGCCAGAATCCGTCTCATCCAAAACAGCGAATTTTGGCTTCAATAGGGCCATCTGGAGAATTTCGTGGCGCTTCTTTTCACCACCCGAAAAACCCTCATTGACATTTCTTTCGGCGAATGTCGGATCCATTTGCAGGTCTTTCATCGCCTGTTTGACTTCACCAATCCAGGTTCGAAGCTTCGGCGCTTCACCACGCACTGCTGTCGCTGAAGTTCGTAGGAAGTTCGAGACGCTTACTCCGGGTATCTCAACTGGATATTGCATGGCGAGAAAGAGCCCTGCACGAGCGCGCTCGTCAACAGTCATGGCGAGGACATCCTCACCATCGAGTGTGATGCTTCCAGACGTGACGGTGTACTTGGGATGACCTGCGATGACATATGCGAGGGTTGACTTTCCAGAACCGTTCGGACCCATCACCGCGTGAATTTGGCCAGACTCGATCGACAGATTCACGCCGCGGAGGATCTCTATCGTCCCGGCTTCGGTATCAATGCTTGCGTGCAGGTCTGTGATCTTGAGGACGGACATTGTAGATATTCCTTTTCTAGAGGTCTGACTTCGAGTGAATATGAACTGGTGCTGGTTCAGCATGCGCAACAGGACTGGGATCGATCAACACCCGATCTCCTCCGTCACTCTGAGTCACGAATGCCTGAAAAACAAAAACTGGGGTTATAGCCGGTAGTGAAAGGGGTTGACCCGTTGTGAGGTCAAAAGCAGATCCGTGCAGCCAGCATTCGATGGTGCAGCCATCAATTTCACCCTCACTGAGCGCCACATCTGCATGTGAACATCTATCTTCGATGGCAAACAATCCCTCAATCGCATGAACTACGGCCACCACTTGATCGCCCACTGCGACGCGCTTTGCAGTTCCTACTGGAAAATCCTCAACGCTTCCAATATCAATAAGCTCAGCCATTGAGGTCACCCTCGTCAACCGCACCTACCGATTCCATGCCAAGCCGCTGTTCAATCCTTCCGAGGATTTCGCTACGAAGACCGGCATCAGAAATTTTGCTCAGTACATCCGCAAAAAAACCACGCACGACGAGTTGGCGGGCTACCCGCTCCGGAATACCTCGAGACTGCAGATAAAACAACTGCTCGTCATCGAATCGGCCAGTTGCACTGGCGTGACCAGCCGCGACGATGTCACCCGTTTCCAGCTCCAGATTGGGAACTGAATCGGCCCTAGGTCCATCGGCAAGTAGGAGGTTCCTGTTCACTTCGTAGGTCTCAATGCCCGTTGCCGCGCGTCGCACGAGAACATCCCCGACCCAGACTGTGTGCGCTGTTCCGCCGGCGAGTGCACCTTTGTATGCCACATAACTCGAGCAGTTGGGTTGGGCATGATCAACAAAGAGTCGGTGCTCTTGATACTGGGAGCCATCGGCCAAGAAGGCGCCCAGCATGACTGCGCTACCACCGGGAGCCGAATACTCGACAGATGGAACCATCCGAACAACTTCTCCGCCAAGTGCGATTGAAAGACCAAAGGATGTGGCATTTCGCCCAACAATTGTGTGCCATTGCCACATCTGTCGACCAGTGGCCTCGCCATCCATGACGGAGAGAACCTTCACGTCGCTTTCGGCACCCGCCTGTACAACTAGATTGCCCAGCACGTCAGCCGCAACGTCGTGACGAATGACAACCGTTGCAGAGGAAAAATCACCGACCACAACCTCGATGTGTGCGTAATTGACGTCACCTAGCGCTTTCAGATCGACAATGACTGAGCCGTCAACGACGGTTTCCTTGGGAATGTCAATCAAGATTGCCCTTGTTGCGGCACCGCGAGCCACGGCTCCAGCCCGATCAGTTGGGGTCCACGATGCGTGCAACCGCGCGTCATCTATGGCGACTTCGGTGACATAGGGACTCGATGATCCCCAACCGATACCAACAGCCGTATCAACTGGTTCAAGGAGACCATTGACCCGTTCTAGAGGCGTAAACTTCCACTCCTCTTCACGATTTGATGGCTCCAAAAAATCAAGAAAATCCAATGACCGGACCGCGGGTGCGTGATCGCGGGGTGGGGCTTCGGCGAGACTCATCCCACTGAACCTTCCATCTGCAGTTCAATGAGCCGGTTGAGTTCTAGTGCATATTCCATTGGCAATTCACGCGCAATCGGCTCAACAAAGCCACGAACGATCATTGCCATTGCTTCGTCTTCGTTCATGCCTCGGGACATCAGGTAGAAGAGCTGATCCTCACTCACCTTGGAGACTGTTGCTTCGTGGCCCATAGACACATCGTCTTCACGAACATCCACATACGGGTATGTGTCCGACCGACTGATGTCGTCGACGAGAAGTGCATCGCACTTCACTGTGCTCTTGGAGTTGTGAGCACCTTCAAGTATTTGCACCAAGCCACGGTACGAGGTTCGTCCGCCGCCGCGAGCTACGGACTTCGAGATGATGTTAGAAGAAGTGTTCGGGGCCGCGTGCACCATTTTTGCACCGGCGTCTTGATGTTGGCCCTCTCCGGCAAATGCGATCGAGAGCGTCTCACCCTTCGCATGCTCGCCCGTCAACCACACAGCGGGATACTTCATGGTCACCTTTGATCCAAGGTTGCCATCCACCCAC
The DNA here is from genome assembly GCA_903918595.1 of uncultured Actinomycetes bacterium. Lineage (GTDB taxonomy): Bacteria > Actinomycetota > Actinomycetes > S36-B12 > S36-B12 > CAIXFB01. Next base: position 1,158 of record CAIXFB010000252.1, on the reverse strand, counting down.
TCCATCGTGGCACCTTCTTGGGCTACTGCTCGCTTAGTGACCAGGTTGTAGACGTTGTTCGACCAGTTTTGGATTGTCGTGTAACGGCACCGAGCACCCTTACGCACAATGATTTCTACTACCGCAGAGTGAAGCGAATCGCTGCTGTAAATCGGTGCCGTACAGCCCTCGACGTAATGCACATAGGCGCCTTCGTCGACGATGATGAGTGTTCGCTCGAACTGGCCCATGTTCTCGGTGTTAATCCGGAAATACGCCTGAAGAGGGATGTCTACATGAACACCCTTCGGCACGTAAATGAATGAGCCACCAGACCACACTGCCGTGTTCAAGGCGGCAAATTTGTTGTCCCCAACAGGGATAACCGAGCCAAAGAACTCCTTGAAAACGTCCTCGTGCTCCCGTAGTCCCGTGTCTGTGTCGAGGAAGAGAACGCCCTGCTCCTGAAGATCTTCACGAATAGCGTGGTAGACAACTTCGGATTCGTATTGCGCAGCGACGCCTGAGACTAAGCGTTGTTTTTCAGCCTCGGGAATGCCCAAGCGGTCGTAGGTGTTCTTAATGTCTTCGGGCAGGTCATCCCACGTTGCTGCCTGCTTCTCCGTCGAACGAACAAAGTATTTGATGTTGTCGAAATCAATTCCGGACAGGTCTGAACCCCACGACGGCATTGGCTTCTTTTCGAAGAGCCGGAGTCCCTTGAGCCGCAAGTCGAGCATCCACTTTGGCTCATCCTTGAGAGCCGAGATGTTGCGCACAACTTCCTCGTTGATGCCGCGACGAGCGGTTGCGCCAGCTGAATCGGGATCACTCCAGCCGAACTCGTACCGACCAAGTGAGTCGATCGTTGCGGCCTGGTCCGGGATCGTGGTGCTCATGCTGACACCTTTCGGGTTGCATTTCGATGGATTGTTTCTTGCGGGGAGGTGGAAAAACTCTGGTTGGGGATCAATGTGGTGCAGACGTGTCCGCCTTGCGCAAGCGTGGCAAGCCGGGTGACATGCAGACCGAGAATTTCAGACAGCACTTCGGTTTCGGCTTCACAAAGTTCAGGAAATTCCTTCGCTGCTTCAACTACCGGACAGTTGTGCTGACACAGTTGATGACTTCCCGCCTCGTTTGGCTCAACAGTCGCGGCAAAACCAGCGGTGGTGAGTA
>CAIXFB010000251.1 GCA_903918595.1 uncultured Actinomycetes bacterium | reverse complement strand
GGCCCGAAAGCCAGGCCAAGTGTTCACCCGGGAAGCCTTGTTGCAAGACGTCTGGGGCTACCGCCATTCCGCCGATACCCGCTTGGTGAATGTGCATGTGCAGCGGTTGCGCGCCAAGATCGAACACGACCCGGAGAATCCCGACATCGTATTGACCGTGCGGGGTATCGGCTACAAGGCCGGACCCGCGTAATTCATCTGATGATGCACGTTCTTCTCTTTCTTCCCCGGTGGGTCAGGCGGATCTGGCGCCGTTCACTTTTTTTGCGTGTCATCGCCACCACCCTTGTGTTGTCGATCATCGTTGTGGGGGTCTTGGGATTCTCGTTGCTCTCTCGCGTGACGTCAGGCCTCCTCGATGCAAAGGAACGTATTTCTGTTGGTGAATCAGCGGCCGGCCAAGGAGAGGCACAGCGGTTGCTCGACGCGGCTGACACCGGACCATCAACCCCATCACCGTCACGACTCGTGGATTCAGTCGTTTCAATCCTCGCCTCGCGCGCTGGCTCACCAGCAACTTTCGATGTGCTCTTGCTTTCTTCACAGCCATCAACAGATGCACCCGAGCGCGGTACGAACTTGGTGGCCGTGGCCTCTGTTCCAGAGGACCTTCGTGCGGCAATCTCGCTGACCAAAAGACAGTCATGGACCTATTCGGAAATTCGCTTCCTAGATGGTCGTTCAGTTCCCGGCCTCGTAGTTGGTGCGCCGCTGAACATTCCTGGAGTCGGGCCGTATGAGTTGTATTACCTATTTCCGCTGACCCAAGAGCAGCAGACCCTTGATCTCGTGCGTAGCGCAGTGGTGGGTGCAGGCTTCATTTTGGTCGTGCTGCTCGCTGCGGTCGCCGGCATTGTCACCCGGCAAGTTGCACTCCCTGTTCGTGAGGCAGCCCAACGCGCGAGGCGGTTGAGCGCGGGCCACCTCGATGAGCGCATGCGGGTGAAACGTGAAGATGATCTTTCGCAGTTGGCCCGTTCGTTCAACGAAATGGCTGAGAGCTTGGAAAATCAGATCGAACAGTTGGAGGAACTTTCCAGAGTGCAGCAGCGGTTCGTCTCGGACGTGTCGCACGAATTGCGCACGCCGCTGACCACTATTCGCATGGCAGCTGATGTTTTGTTCAGTGATCGTGACTCCTTTGACCCGGCAACTGCTCGCTCAGCAGAGCTGCTGCAAACCCAACTCGATCGATTTGAATCGTTACTGGTGGATCTACTGGAGATTTCTCGATTCGATGCCGGAGTCGCCAACCTTGATGTGAGCGTTATCGACCTTTCCACCTTGATTGATCAGACCATTGATTCGGTTGCGCCCCTTGCGACAAGGTTGCAGGTGCCATTGCGATTCCGATCACACGAGCGGCCTTGCCGGGTGGAGTGTGACTCGCGTCGAATTGATCGCATCATCCGCAACTTGCTTGATAACGCCATCGAACACGCCGATGCCCGAGGTGTGCGGGTCGAACTTGCAGGTGACCACGACTCCGTCGCTGTGACGGTGCGCGATTTAGGGGTAGGCCTGCGCCCTGGTGAATCCTCGCTC
>CAIXFB010000250.1 GCA_903918595.1 uncultured Actinomycetes bacterium | reverse complement strand
TGGTAGCCACAGAAGGCGGACTCACTGCAATCCAATGGGACTGGGGAATCGACGACGTCATCCTCGACACCTGCTCGCCTGCAGAACTTGAAGCGCGGCTTCGGCTTGCCTGCTCGCGCACGGCGATTGAACCAGCAGAAGCTGCCGGACTCCCCGAGGAAATTCGCACTGGTGATTTGTTTATTGACGAAGCCAGTTACACCGTGAAGGTTCGCGGTCGCACTCTTGACCTCACGTTCAAGGAATTTGAACTTCTGAAGTTTCTTGCTCAGCACCCCGGTCGGGTTTTCACCCGGGCGGTACTTCTTCAGGAAGTGTGGGGCTATGACTACTTCGGTGGAACTCGCACCGTTGATGTACATGTCCGCAGATTGCGCGCCAAGCTCGGAGCGGAATACGAAGCAATGATCGGCACGGTGCGCAACGTCGGTTATCGATTTGTTCCCGATACCACTGATGCATCAACACTTGCAACGTTGCACGACGAGGTTGCTACCGACGCTGAGGTCTGACTTTCCTCATGACTTCGGATCTGCTACCGCACAATGTGCGCGTTGAACGTCGACTTGACGCAGATCAGGTTGCCCGCGTTGAACGACTCATCACTGAAGTGACAAGTGTCGACCGAGTGCGACCATTGAGCGAGCATGTGTGGCTGCACCTTCGAGGCGGTGGAGATCCATCCGGGCATCACGTTTTGGTTTTCCATGGTGAAAGCCTCGTCGGTTACGCGCACCTCGACACAACGGACTTGGTCCTTGGTCCCAGCGCCGAGATGGCGGTGCTTCCCACGCACAGACGCGAGGGGGTCGGCCACCGGATCATTGAAGAACTCATTGCCATCTCCGCGGATGGCCGGCTGCGACTGTGGGCTCACGGCGAGAGCGCGCAGGCGGCTCAACTGGCCCACGCGATGGGGTTTTCGAGATCGCGGACTTTGTGGCAGATGCGGCGATCCCTCTTTGCGGAGCTTCCTGCATGTGAACTGCCGGCTGGAATCACTGTCAGTACATTCATTCCTGGCCGTGACGAAGAGGCCTGGTTGGACTTGAATCGCCGCGCGTTTGCTCATCTGCCCGACCAGTCGAATTGGCAGATGGAAGATTTAGAGCGCCGCATGCAAGAGGAGTGGTTTGACGCTGCCGGATTCCTCATGGCATATCGAGACGACACTCTGGTGGGTTTCCACTGGACCAAAGTGCACGGCGGCAAGCACCAGCACACTGACTCAAGCGGTGCGCACCATGACCATGACGCAATCGGAGAGGTGTACGTGATCGCGGTGGACCCGACCGAACAGGGCACCGGATTGGGGCGCGCGCTCACGATCGCTGGTCTTGGCCACCTGCGCGACCTTGGCCTGAGTCAGGCAATGCTCTATGTGGACGCCTCGAACACCCGGGCAGTCGCTGTCTATGAAAACCTGGGGTTTTCTCGCTGGGACACTGATGTTCTCTTCATGCGGCAGCAGTTCTCCCACAGTTAACCGGACGGCTATGGCTCTGTTGGCTACTTGTGGCACGATCAGACCGTGAGTATTACTTCCCCGTCAGAGATTTCAGACCCCACCCTCAGTCCGCTCCCTCCGGGCCGGTTCCTCGATCGAGAGATTTCTTGGCTGGCATTCAATCAACGGGTGCTGGAGATGGCCGCCGATGAAGACATGCCACTGCTTGAGCGCACCAAGTTCCTCGCGATTTTTGCCAGCAATCTGGATGAGTTCTTCATGGTGCGGGTAGCTGGCTTGAAGCGACGCATCCACACGGGTATTGCAGTTCGAGCCGCGAGTGGGTACACACCCAAAGAGGTCCTTGAAAATATCTGGAACGACGCTTACCAACTGCAATTGCAACAGGCTGCTTTGTTCACCCACGATATCCGACCAGCACTCGAACGCGAAGGTATTGAAGTCCTTACTTGGGATGAACTCACACCTTTAGAAAAGACTGAAACCGACCTATTCTTTGACGCACAAGTTTTTCCGATCCTGACTCCACTCGCTGTGGACCCATCGCACCCATTCCCGTACATCAGTGGACTCTCCCTCAACCTTGCAGTGGTGGTGCGTAACCCCATTACCGGAAATGAACTCTTTGCCCGCGTGAAGGTCCCTCCACTTCTGCCACGCTTCATTGCAGTGGGGGCCCAGCGCTACGTTCCACTTGAAACCATCATCGCCGCACATCTGGGTGAGCTTTTTCCGGGAATGGAAATTCTCGAGCACCACAGCTTTCGCGTCACCCGCAATGAAGACGTCGAAGTGGAAGAAGACGACGCCGAGAATCTCTTGAAAGCTCTCGAGCGCGAATTGAGTCGACGACGTTTCGGACCACCTGTGCGCCTCGAGGTCGAAGAGCACATTGAACAACGAGTGCTCGATCTTTTGATCAGCGAACTCGATGTTGACCAATCTGAAGTTTTTCGACTACCTGGCCCACTGGATCTCACGGGACTCTGGTCGATTGTGAGCCTAGAGCGCGATGATCTCAAGCAACCGCGGTTTGTTGGTAAGACTTCGCGGCATCTGGCCGAAGTGGAAACGGCAAACGCGCCGGATATCTTCAGTGTTGTTCGCGAGCGAGATGTGCTTCTGCATCACCCCTATGACTCGTTCTCAACCAGTGTGCAACTGTTCCTCGAACAGGCGGCTGAAGACCCAAACGTCCTGGCCATCAAGCAGACTCTGTACCGCACCTCTGGGGACTCCCCCATAGTGCGCGCTCTCATTAGGGCGGCCGGACAGGGTAAGCAGGTGCTGGCAATTGTCGAGATCAAGGCACGCTTTGATGAGCAGAACAACATCGATTGGGCTCGCAAACTTGAAGAAGCAGGCGTGCACGTCGTCTACGGCCTCGTCGGCCTGAAAACACACAGCAAACTCTCCATGGTGGTTCGAAATGATGGTGACCAACTACGGCGGTATTGCCAT
>CAIXFB010000249.1 GCA_903918595.1 uncultured Actinomycetes bacterium | reverse complement strand
GGTGCCCACAGATACTCGTGAGCGCGCCCTGGTGGCGTATGTGCTCGGTTACCCGCTGATGGAATCGGGCCGACTTGAAGAGGACTACCGGCGGGTAACCCGACGGGCACGCAAAGTTGTTGAGCGCGTGTTCTACGGTCTAGACGAGGCTTAGAAGCGAGGGAACAGTCCTCCGGTGCGCGCAGCCCACTCCTGCCACTGCACCCCGTAGGACTCGGCAAGAAGCTGGTCCTCCCAGCGTGACTTGCTCACAAAGAAAACAGCAAGTACAACGAACCAAGCCAGAGTCCACCATGAACCGATTGCTGCGACTATGCCGAGTGCAATGAGCAAGATCCCGGAGTAAATCGGGTGGCGCACTCGGCCGTACATCCCATCGGTGCGCAGACCCGCTCCGGGCAAAGGTACTGGCGTAGGGGTCAGTGCACCGCCCAAGCGCACAAATGCCAAGCCCACAACGACTACCCCTGCCACAGCGAGAACTCCACCAACAATCAGCAGCCATTCGGAAGTTTGCGCGCGTCGCGGAAGGAACAGCACCGCAGCGAAGAGCACAAACTGCACTGCGACAAGTAGCCAACCGGTTCGTTGGATGCGTGGAGTGCTCATGTTCCCTGAGTCTGACATGACTTGGGGCAGGAGGTTGCTCGACTCAGAGACCGCGTACGGAGATCCGGAAACCGCGCCAAGGATTGATCGCGTATCCAGGAACTGTCTGCGGGGTCGTTCCGACTGCGGAAAGCCACATCTGGTACGCCGTAGCCGTTACCACGCCGCCATGCCAGCGACGCCAAACGATCTTGGGGTCGGTCAGCGCCGGAGGTGGGGAAATGGTGTCGAGGGTCTCCACCACGTTGCCGCCTTGGTCGAGGGTGCCCCACGGTGAGCGAGTGAGGGCTTGTCCTACCAGGCTCACATTCCCGTTGTACGGCAACAATGGCGGGAACGGTGCGTCTGTCGCACACTCCTCAGCGGTCAGCGAGACCACGGGACACCAGTCGGGCGCGGTGCCCGGCACGGCCTCGAAGGTGGCAAGCGGCTGCTTGTTCGCGTTGGTGATGTTTCCATCGGGGGCCATCTCTGTTGCGTTGGGCTGTTCGCCCTCCGCGCATCCGGAGTCATCAACCGGGCAGTTGACGAACAGGCCCGGATTGGTCGGGTAGCTCCAGTAGGAGAACTTGCCGCCACCATTGGGATCAAAGTAGGCGGCCTTGATCCACTCGTTCTGGCTTGTGAGCGCAAAGCCCTTGGTTGAGTTGCGCGTGGCCTTGGGATCGCTCATGGTGTACATGCCGGTCTCGGTGTTAGTGGACAAGCGAACGGTGTAGGTGGTCGTCCGTAGAGCCGTTCCGGAGACGGTGGTGACCGATCCCACCTTCTTTGAGAGTAGTTGTCCGTTCTGGAGAGAGTTGATGAAACGTGCGGAGCGACTGAAGTCGGCTTGGTTGTAGGGCCTGTTCGCCCACCCTGGCGAGGCGATGTAGTAGCGCTGACCGGGAGTTGCTCTCAGGTCGCGATTGATTGAGCCGTACTTCGGCCAGACCGAGGCACTCTCCGCAACGTCCCACAGGTGATTTTCGTTGGCGCCCGTCGGGTCGACGGTGTTCAGGAAGCGCACCCACTGTGACGTCGTGATCTCCATCTCGCCAATGTGGAAGTTGTACGGCACCGCGCCGACTCCCATGCAGGAAGTCGCCGACCCCTTCTGCACCGAGGGATCTGGATCAGCCTGCACTGCTGCCTGAACACTCGGCAGCGCTGCCAAACAGGACTGCTTCGTCTCGTACACGTCGTTGTAGAAGGGAATGATCCAAGCGGCTGGGTTCCCCGGGGATGCGACGGTCACGGTGCTCAACCGCACGGTGTTCGACGGGGTGACCGGTCGCGAAGACATCTGGGAGACAGTGTTTGACATGAAATTGACGGCGTAGAGGTTGCCCGATGCATCGGCCGTGATGCCAGAAGGACGTCGCTCCGTGAGCGCGATGATCTGAGACTTCCCCTTCGGGGTAATCATGGAAACGTTGTCTGAGCCGTTGTTGGTCGTGTAGACGTTGCCGGCCGAGTCCAGAGTAATCCCAATGGGACGCCTGCCGGTGCTCCCAAGGATCGTCGACTTTCCAGCTGGTGTGATCTTGGAGACGTTAGAGCTGTTCCAATTCGCCGTGTAGATGTTTCCGGCGGGGTCAATGGCGATCGCCTGTGGCCATTCCCCTGTCCTGCCTAAGGTCGAGGCAACTCCATCCGGAGTGATTTTGGTGACGCTGTTCGACCCCTCGTTTGCCGTGTAGACGTTGCCGGCACGATCAAGGGCGAGACCGAGCGGGTGCGTACCTGTGGCCGCCAGCGTGCTGGAAGATCCATCGCGGGTGATCTTTGTGACGGTGCTGTCGATGTAGTTGGCGGTGTAAATGTTGCCGGCGGAGTCCACCTGAATACCCATTGGCCGCTTGCCCGTTGTTCCCAGCACCGTGGATACACCAGTCGGGGTGATCTTGCTGACGGTGTTGTCGCCAATGTTCGATGTGTAGATATTTCCATCAGAATCGCGGGCAATGCCCATCGGTTGTGCGCCGGTGGTGCCGATGTTCGACGAGTAGCCGCTCCGGGTGATCTTGGTCACCGTGTTGTCCTTGGCGTTCGCCGTGTAGACGGTGCCAGCTTCATCGATCACGAGCGCGTTTGGACCTGCACCCGTTGTGCCGTAGATAGACATCGAAAGCATGGGTGCGGTTGAGGTCTGCCTTGCTACCGACTCAGTTCCGGCGGCACTGGTCGCGGTGCCGATAGCAGCACCTGTACCGCTCAGGATCGCTGCAGATGCAACCAGAATCGACAATGCTGCCTTGCGCCTACGGACTGTGGGTCGATGCATGTTGGTCCCTTACTGTGGGCAAAGCTAGGCGAACCCGGCTATTTTGCGGTCGAAGAGATCTGATTCTAGTCCTCTCGAATGTGCACGGTTGACCTGCGCGGCAGGAGGCTGCTATTCACCGGCGCCAGCCAACACTTTGGTGATGCGACCCCACGGCTGTACACAAACGGCCCCCCACCCAACCAGGTGAGGGGCCGTTCGTTTTCCCTGCGCGCGAGGCGAATCGACGCTCAGGAGGCTGGTGGATCAGATGTCGTAGTAAAGCTCGAACTCGTGGGGATGCGGACGCAAACGAATCGGATCGACTTCGTTGACCCGCTTGTAATCGATCCATGTGTCGATCAGATCCTGCGGGAAGACTCCGCCAGCCTGCAGGTACTCGTTGTCGGCCTCGAGAGCGTCGAGCACGGCCGAGAGCGAGCCGGGAACCTGTGGGATGTTGGCCAACTCGTCCGGTGGGAGCTCGTAGAGATCCTTATCGACCGGTGCCAATGGCTCGATCTTGTTCTTGATGCCGTCAAGGCCGGCCATGAGCTGTGCTGAGAAGGC